>JAYVUQ010000691.1:0-5933 GCA_043787785.1 Bryobacteraceae bacterium | reverse complement strand
AGCGGCGCGTGGCTGGGGTCGGAAAGAACTCACGTTGCGTTCCGGCGGCGGCCAGCCACGGCGACGCTACCCCAGTCATCGAGGCAAAGTGGCAGCGAGAGCGAGAAACCCATTTTTTAGATTTTGTGCTAACATACCCCAGTCCAACAGTCCCAAAAACTTAAAGGTACTCCCATGCGAACCTCTTTTGATTCAGCCAAGCTACGCCGGGTTTCGGCGCCTTGGCTTGCGATCTGGATGACCGTGGCGGACATTCCGGCTTGGTCGCAGAGCACCTCCAGCACCATTCTGGGTGCGGTGATTGATCCGCAGGGCACGGCCATCGTGGGGTCGGCCGTGACGCTGACGAACGAAGGCACCGGCGCGCCTCGCTCGGCGGTCACCGACCAGACCGGCAACTTCATCTTCCCGGCGGTGCTCCCCGGCAGCTACACCGTGAAGGTGGAGAGCCCCGGATTTCAGGCTTACCGGAAAACCGGAAACGCTTTGACGGCCAATGAACGTCTGTCGCTGGGAAATATCCAATTGCAGGTGGGCGCCGTCACGGAGACTATTACGGTGGCCGCGCAAGGTTCCGCCGTGCAAACGGCCAGCGCGGAAGGCTCAGCCGTTTTGACCACCAGCCAAATGGAAAACATCGCCATGCGCGGCCGCAACGTGTCCGGCTTTTTGCGCTTGTTGCCCGGCGTCAGTACGGCGGCGGGCGACCTTGAGTCCATCCACGGCGGCGGCATCGGCACCACGCTGCCCAATGTGGGCGGCGTCCGCAACACCGCCATGACGATCGGTATGGATGGCATGCAGGGGCAAGACAACGGCTCTACCGCCGCCTACACCACTTCGGCGAGCCCCGACGCGGTGGAAGAAGTAAAAGTCTTGTTGAATACTTATCAGGCCGAGTACGGCCGCAACGGCGGCGCGGTGGTGAACGTGGTCACCAAGAGCGGTACGCGTGACTTTCATGGCTCGGCCTATTGGTACAAGCGGCATGAGATGTTCAACGCGACGAACTTCTTCAACAACGCCGGAGGTCTCGCCAAGGAGCGCTACCGCTACAACACCTACGGCTTCACGCTGGGCGGGCCGGTGACGATCCCGAAGTTGTTCAACCGGAACCGGGACAAACTTTTCTTCTTTTTCAATTTCGAACAGAACCCGAGCCTGGAACCGCAGTCTATCTCGCGCTTCACCATGCCGAGCGCCCTCGAAAGAGTGGGCAACTTCTCCCAATCGCTCGATCAGAACGGACGCCTGATTGTGATCAAAGATCCGAATGCGGTCGGTGCCGCGTTTCCTGGCAACACCATTCCGGCCAACCGCTTGAACAAGAATGGGCAAGCCCTGATGAACCTGTTCGCCCTGCCCAATCGCCTGGATCGCAATGTCACCCGGGGCGCTTATAACTACGAGTATCAGGACGTGCGCCCGTTTGGCCGCACCACCGAACTGTTCCGCGTGGATTACCGGCCCAACGGCAAAGATTCCATTTTCTTTCGGGGCACGCTGTGGGATTCCTGGAATTCCGGATATCTGCTGACCGGTTGGGAATTCGTCAGGACCGGCAACGGCTTTCAGAGCCAGCATGCGGCGTTTGGTTACACCCGCATTGTCAGCTCGAACATCGTGAATGAACTAACTCTCGGCGTGCGGCGGCCGCACGAGAGAAATCCGGCCGCCGGCAACGACATCCCAGACTCCGTACTGGCGAAAGTGAACCGGACGAAAGTCGGCTTTCTGGCTGGCCAGTTCAACCCGGAGATCAATCCCGCCGGCATCATTCCGCAGGTGAGTTTCGGTGGCGTACCCAGTTCACCGAACTTCGGCAGCTTCAACGCCGACCGTTTTCCCCTGTTTGAAAACGACTTCAATTTCAACATTGGTGACGGCCTTACGATCAACCGGGGCAAGCATACCTTTAAGGTCGGCATCTACGCCGAAAAAGACCGCATCATTACGGGCAACGGTTTTGCGGCGCTGTGGATGGGCAGCTTCAGCTTCAATGCCGACACCAACAATCCGCTCGACACCGGCAACCCTTACAGCAACGCGGCACTGGGCACGTTTCAGAACTACACGCAGTCCACCGGGCGCACCATCCCCGCCGGCACGGCGATCAATATCGACTGGTATGTGCAGGACTCATGGAAGGTGAACAAGCGGCTGACCCTGGAATTGGGTTTGCGCGCGGCTTATTACACGCCCTGGTATCAGTGGGACGGCCAGCAGTCGTCGCTGGCGCTCGAACGCTACAATCCCGCCAAGGCGCCTGTGCTCTATCGGCCTACCGGCACCGGCGCGGCGCGGCGGGCCATCAACCCCCTCACGGGCCAAACTTACTCAGCGGCGCTGATCGGCGCGTTTGTGCCCGGCACGGGCGACCCCTCCAACGGCTACGTCACCACGCGCGACGGCAAGTATCCCGCGGGTTTCTATGAGAAATCCGGACCCCTGTTCCAGCCGCGTTTTGGTTTCGCCTATGACGTATTCGGCAACGGCAAAACAGCCATCCGCGGCGGCTTTGGCAAGTTCAATCAGATCCAACGCTACGAGCCGCGTTCGGCCCTGGCGCCAATCTCCTACAACCCGACGATCTTCTATGACACGCTCGACAACTTCCTGAACGCCAGCGGTGTACTTTCGCCCGGCGCGGCCACTTCCCACGATCGTTACTTGAAGTCGCCGGACATCTATAACATCACGATTGGCGTGCAGCAGAACATCGGCTTCGCCACGGTGCTCGATGTGAAGTACGTCTCCTCACTGGGCCGGAATCTGGGCGACACCCGCAACATCAACACGCTCCCCTATGGCATTCGGTTCCTGCCGACGAGCCTCGACGTCACCACGGGCCGCCCGCTGGCTGACAACTTCCTGCGGCCTTATCCAGGCTACGGTGACATTACCTACCGCGAAGCCTCGGGTAGTTCGAACTATCATGCTTTGCAAGTGGCCACCAATCGCCGCTTCGCCCGCGGCCTGCAGTTTGGCCTGGCTTACACCTACGGCAAGGTAATGGATTACGGGACGTCGATGCCGGCCTATCGCCCGTATCGGGTGTGGAATTACGGGAAGGCCGATTTTGACCAGACCCACATCCTGGTGATGAATTACAACTACGACCTGCCTCGCGTCAGCCGGATGATGCCGAACTCCTTCACCCGCGTGGCTCTCGATAACTGGCAATTGTCCGGCATCACCACCTTCGCCAGCGGCGTTCCCTTAGGCGTTGGGCTCACCACCACTACCAGCGTGGACCTGGTGGGCGGCGGCGACGGCCAGCGCGTGAACGTGACGGGCGATCCGCGCCGCGCCCATGGCGACCGCGGCATCCTCGGCTTCGTCAACACCGGCGTCTTTGCGCTGCCCAAGCCCGGAGATCCCGGCAATGCGCCGCGCGACGTCTTCCGGGGCCCCGGCAACAACAACTGGGATGTCACCCTTTTTAAGAACTTCCCGCTGAAGAATGAGCGTCGCACGTTCCAATTCCGCTGGGAGTTCTACAACCTGCTGAACCACACGCAGTTTACGTCGATCGACACCACGGCCCGCTTCGACCCGGCGACGGGCGCGCAAACCAACGCTCGCTTCGGCATCCCCACGGCGGCGCGAAACCCCAGGCTCATGCAGGTTTCTCTCCGCCTGCGGTTCTGATTTGGAAAATCCACCGCAACCAACGCGAGGATTTAGTCTGCCGTATCTTCCAGCATCTTATTCCTCGCTCCATCGGCGATTCTCTTGGGCTTAAGCTGCGCGCGCGAGCACGTAGGGGCCTTCGGGAATGACGGCGATTTTGGCGGTGGGCGGCAGGCCGTTTAGGAAAGCGACCACCGCTTCGGGAAGGGTGGGGAAGGCTTTGCCCCACAGCGAGCGGTAATACTTCACGGGAACGCCCGGAACGAAGAAAAAGACCTCATGACGCGTACTCACTAGCGCCAGTTTTTCGAGCTGCCATTGGTCCACGGTGACGGGCCCGGTTTTGATCTTGGCCAGGAACTCGCGATCCGACGGGTGCTCGCGCAGCATTTTGCTGAATTCGGGAGCGCCGGGCCCTTCGTCGCAGGCGGCGCAAACGAGAATCCGGCCTCCTGGCTTGACGATGTGTGAGGCGGCGGTGATGCCTTTGATGGCCTGGTAAAAGGTAAGGTCGAGCGGATAGCCCGCGCAGGTGGTGATGACGGCGTCGACGGGCTCGGGCAGTTGCTCCAGCATGACCTTGGCGACGAATTCCATCCCCTGCGCATGGGCCTTTTCGGGATGACCTGCGAAAACCTGTGCGACCTGCCGGTCCCGGGTGAGCGCCACATCGAGCAGGAAGTCATGCCGGGCCATACGGGCCACGGTCAGCAGCTCCTGGTGAAGCGGGTTGTCGGCGACCGAGCCTTCCACCGCGCGGGGATCGCGCATAAACTTGGGCGAATGTATCACCTTGATCGTTTCCTGAGCGGCGAGGCCGGGGGCGATCAGCTTACGGCCGCCGGAGAAGCCCAGCATGAGGTGGGGCTCGATGAAGCCGAGGGTGATGTGCAGATCGGCTTCGATAAAACGGCGGTCGATCAGGACGGGCGTGCCGGAGGGGGTGTCCCCCAGATAGACGTGGTCGCTGAGCGTTTTGGCGTTATGGTTGACGATCTCATAGTCGCGGGCGATGTCGGGGCCGAGGATCTCGTCGAGTTCGGCCTCGGTGGCAATGCGGTGCAGGCCGGTGGCGATGCAAATGCGAATGCCGGAGCGGGGGATGCCGCCGGCTTCGAGGCGCTTAAGCACCAAAGGCAGCGTAAGGCGGTTGGGAGCCGGGCGGGTAATGTCACATACCGAAATCGCCGCCGTACGCTTGCCTTTGGCCAATGCGGTGAGGCCGAGGGATTCGATCGGGTAGTCGAGGGCGTGCTCCAAAGAGCCGATCGGGTCAGGCAGGGCCTGGGCCGATCGCGCCTCGAGGAGCTGATAGTTGTAGCCGGAGGGAAGGTCCAGCGGAAGTCCGGTTTTGCCAAAGGCGAGGTCGACACGCATCTCCCTTCATGTTATCGAAATCTGGCCGATAAGAGCAGTACCGCTTTTGGCCCCGAAAATGCTTCGTGGTTGGTATGAACGGAATGGAGTTGCCCATGCTAGTGAGTGCGCTGATTGCGGGATTCTTCATTTTGGGCCTGTTTTTCGCGATGATCGCTCATCCGCCCAAGGCCGGCGACTAGCCTGGTTGCCGGGTGGCCTGTGTCGAACCGGTACAGCCGGTGAGACGTGATGGCGCAGATTTCACAATATTCTTTGCCTGAGGGGCGCCATTTGTTTTTGGCTAGCGCAGCCGTTATACTAAAAACTCCTACCGGAAACGGGCGCGTAGCTCAGTTGGTTAGAGCGCTTCCTTCACACGGAAGAGGCCCGGGGTTCGAGTCCCTGCGCGCCCACCATCCCACTTTTCTTGGTGTCATTACCCTTATCCTTGGCGTTCTCTGCGGAGTAAATGCCATATCCGGATTCGGAAAATAGTTCCACTGTATTCACTGCGGTTCCAGTCGCGATGATAACTTCGTAGTCCGCATGCCAGGAGCGGTTGAGGGTGGCGAGGTAACGGGCGGCGTCTTCGGGTGAGGATACGATTTGAAGCCGGCCACCTCGAGCGTCGCAGCGCCCGGCGAGGCGCCCGGCGAGGCGATGGTCGGTTTGGGTGGTGAGGACATGTAGTTCGAAATTGGCGGCTGGCACGTCTTCGATAACGTCAGCTTCCTGGAAACTGCCCGCGGGGTCCAAGACGACGAAATGGGTTGCCGCTGAGGACGTACCCATTTGGCTAGCGGCGAGTCGGATGGCCGCGCCGAGACTGTTTGTTCCAAGCTGGACCTTTTCGAAGGCCCGTCGAAGGGAGCCGGGTGCGGGGCCGCACCAAGTGATGCCCTGCGCGACGGCGGTCGGGGCAGCTTCGTCGGCGGCAGAGG
>JAYVUQ010000690.1:0-2481 GCA_043787785.1 Bryobacteraceae bacterium | reverse complement strand
CTTGAGCCGCTTGCGCGAAAATAAGATTTGCGAAGAAAAATGGAATGAGAAATGTCATCGTTGGCACCGCCGGCCACATCGACCATGGTAAGTCCACTTTGGTGCGCGCGCTCACCGGCATCGATACCGATCGCTTAGCCGAAGAAAAGCGCCGCGGCATTTCCATCGACCTTGGCTTTGCCCACCTCCCTCTCTCCGCCGACCTCAGCATCGGCTTTGTCGACGTACCGGGCCACGAACGCTTCGTCAAGAACATGCTGGCCGGGGCCAGTGGCATCGACCTGGCGCTCCTGGTGGTCGCCGCCACCGAATCCATCAAGCCGCAAACCCGCGAACACTTCGACATTTGCCGCCTGCTCGGCATCCAGTCCGGCGTCGTCGCCATTACGAAATGCGACCTGGCCGATCCGGACTTGGTCGAATTGGTAAAGCTCGAAGTGGCCGAACTCGTGGCCGGCTCATTTCTGGAAGCCGCGGCCATGGTCCCCGTCAGTGCCACCAACGGCAACGGGCTGCCGGAACTCCGCGACGCCTTGGCTGCCGCGGCGCGCCGTGTCACCACCAAGTCGGCCACGGCATATTTCCGCTTGCCGATTGACCGTGTCTTCACCATGAAGGGCCATGGCACCGTCGTCACCGGCACCCTCGCGGCCGGCGCACTCAAGCTGGAGGATGACGTCCGCGTCTATCCAGACATGCTCACCGCCCGCGTACGGGGCGTGCAGAGACACGGCCAACCCGCTAAGCAAGCCACCGCCGGGCAGCGCGTGGCCTTGAATCTCGCCGGCGTCGACAAAGACCAGCTACACCGCGGCCAAGTGCTGGGCGCACCGGTCTTCGCGCCCGTCACCCGGCTCGATGCCCGCCTCACCCTGCTCCCCGCGGCCAAGCCGTTGAAGCGTGGCGCGCCCGTCCACTTTCACGTCGGCACCGCCGAACTCGAAGCCACCGTCGCCGCGCTCGATAGCCACGCCAAGCTCGACCCGGGTAGCGAGACCCTCGTTCGTTTTGAACTACGCGAGCCTACCTTGCTCCTGCCTGGAGACCGCTTCATCATCCGGCTCTTCTCGCCCGTGATCACCATTGGTGGCGGCACCGTCGTCGACGTCTCCCCACCCCATCGCGCCGGCTCCTTTGGCTCACGTTTGGCGAGAGCCCAAGCCTTCGAGGCCGATGCCGTAGCCGCCCTCATTCAGGAGTCACCCGGTGGGCTGTTACTCGCCACCGCCATCGCCCGCACCGGCCTCCCTGCCGCGCAGATCCTGGCCGGCCAGCGCACCATCCTGAAGGATTCCGCCGGCACCTGGCTGCTTCATCCGCCCTGGCTGGCCGGCCGCGCTACCCAACTCCAATCCTGGCTCAAAGATTTTCACGCCAAGCAACCGCTGCAGCCTGGATGGTCAAAGGAAGAGGCGCGGGCCAAGTTGATGCCCCATTCGCCGGTCGCCGTGTTCGAGTATCTACTGGCCGAAACCAAAGCCGTCACCAGCACCGGTGACCTCCTTCGTCTCACCTCCTACCGGATGGTGCTGCAAGAGGACGAGTCCGCCGCGCTGGCTAAGATGGAGAATCTCTTTGCCGACGCCGGCTTGTCCGCGCCCGCCACCAACGAGGTTCTCGCCCAGTCTGGCATCGATCCCACGCGAGCCAAGACCCTTTTGCAAGCCCTGCTGCGCGACCGCAAGCTGGTCCGCATCAACTTAGAGCTCGTCTACCATGCCCGCGCCCTCGATCAAGTGCGGCGTCTTCTGCAGGCCAAGCCCGGGCAGCGGTTCACGGTGGGCGACTTCAAGGAGTGGACCGGCGTCTCCCGCAAATATGCGATCCCCCTCCTCGAATTCTTAGACCGCCAACGCATCACTCGTCGCGATGGCGATCAGCGCGTCATCAGCGGCTGACATGGCTCCGAAACCTCAATCGGCTATGCTCAAGAACATGAGACTGAGTGTCACCCTGGGCATCCTGCTAAGCTGCTCGATGATGATGGCTGCCAAGATCGAAGTACATGGCCACCGGGGCGCGCGAGCCGTGATGCCAGAGAACTCCCTGCCCGCCTTTGAATACGCCATCGCGTTGGGCGTGGATGTGCTCGAACTCGATGTCGCCGTCACCAAGGACGATGTCCTCGTCGTATCTCATGATCCCGAGATGAACCCGTCGCATTGCGTGGGCCCGGTAGACTCGCCGAGGCTGATTCGCGAAATGACCTACGCGCAAGTCCAACTCTGGGATTGTGGCACCAAGGCCAACCCCGAATTTCCCAAACAAAAAGCCATCCCCGGCACCCGCGTCCCCTCCCTCGACTCCGTCTTTGCCCTCGCCAAGAAAGGCAGGTTTCACTTCAACGTCGAGACCAAGATCTTTCCGCATCGCCCCAGCGTGACGCCCGAGCCGGAGCGCTTTGCCGAACTTATGCTTGCCATGATTCGCAAACATCAACTCGAGCGGCGCGTCATCGTCCAGAGCTTCGATTTCCGCACC
>JAYVUQ010000689.1:0-2531 GCA_043787785.1 Bryobacteraceae bacterium | reverse complement strand
CGCGTGGACCATACGATTAGCGAAAAGCACCGGCTCTTTGGCCGGATGCATCGCGACTTTTGGGAAGAAGACAAGAGCCGGTTCCTGGACGAAAAAATTAGCGGCGTCATCTTGAACCGCGTGAACCGCGGAGTGGCGGTGGACGACGTTTATGTGTTTAGCCCGTCGCTGCTAATGAACCTGCGCTACGGCATCACGCAGCAGGACTTTCCCGAACGCCGCGTGAGCCGGGGCTTCGATCTGGCGTCGCTCGGCTTTGGGCCGGGCTTGGTGAGTTCGGTGGAAAAGGCGACGGCCACGTTTCCGCGCATTAATGTCGCGCCGTTTTCGACGATTTCCAATTGGGAGTCGGGCGACGGCACCACGTCTTCCATCATTCACCACTTCTCCGGCACGATCACCAAAGTGACCGGCGCGCACACCATGCGCATGGGCTTCGATGGCCGCGTGAATCGCGAGTTCCGCAATCGTTTCCCGCAACAAACCTCGCCGGACTTCGTCTTCGCCGCGAACCTCGCTTCGGCCAATACGGGCGCGGCTGCCCCGCAAGTGGGTGGAGAAATCACGCAGTTCCTCCTGGGCATTCCTGGCGGCAGCATGGCGCGGGTGGCCAGTTACGCTGAGCAGGACAAGTACGTCGGCCTCTTCTATCAGGACGATTGGAAAGTTTCCCGCAAACTCACCGTTAATATGGGCTTGCGCTGGGATCTCGAAAGCGGCATCACCGAACGCTTCGACCGGTCGGTTTATGCTTTCGACGCCAAGACGGCCAATCCGATTGCGGCCGCCGCCATCGCTAAGTATGCCGCCGGGACGGCCATTCCGGAGTTACCCGCCAGCCAATTCAAAGTGAACGGCGGGCTGACGTTCGCGAATGTAGGTGGCAATCCGCGCAACTATTGGAGCGCCCGCTACTCCAACTTCCAGCCCCGGATCGGGATGGCTTACCAGATCGACTCAAAGACCGTGGCGCGGCTGGGCTACGGCATTTTCACGGCTCCGATTGGCGTCTATTTCACCAACACCATCCAGACCGGCTTTAGCCAGACGACGCCGATCCAGGCGACGCTCGACAACGGCCTGACTTACCTGGCCACCACGGCCAATCCTTTCCCGACCGGACTGATCGCGCCTACGGGCGCATCGCAAGGCCTAGGGACGAACCTGGGGCAGGCGCTACAAGGCTACGATCCCACACGAAAGAATCCTTATGCCCAGCGCTGGAGCGTCGGATTCCAGCGCCAATTGCCGGGCCAGTTCGTCTTCGAGAGCACCTATGTGGGCAACCGGGGGACTCGCCTGGCCGTGGATCGTGACCTGAACGCTTTCCCGAACCAGTACTTGAGCACGTCGCCAGTGCGTGACCAGGACCGGATCACGCTGCTCGCGGCAAATTTCGCCAATCCCTTCGCTGGTCTCAATTCGGTTTATGGCAACAACACGAATCGCAACCAGTTCTTGCGGCCGTATCCCCAATTCGGCAATGTTACCGTCAATCAGCCCGTGGGCTACAGTTGGTATCACGCCATGCAGAGCCGCATCGAGCGCCGGTTTTCTCAGGGCCTCACCGCGCAGTTCAGCCATACGTGGTCGAAAGCCATGGAGGCCGTTTCGTTCCTCAATGCGGGCGATGCCACCCCCTACGAAAACATTTCCGGCCTCGACCGGACACAGGCCATTCGCGGTTCGGCCATTTGGGAGGTCCCGTTTGGCCGGGGGCGTCACTGGGGCGGCAACATCAACCGTGCCACGAATTTTATCGCCGGGGGCTGGCAGATCAATGGCGTGATGCAGAAGCAGAGTGGTTCGCCGCTCTCGTTCGGCAACCGCATCTTCAATGGCGACTTAAAGCAGGTCCAGTTGCCCAAGAACGAGCGCTCGGTGGACAATTGGCTTCGTTTGGTGCCGAACACCGATGCCGCTACAGCGATTGGCCGTCCCTTGGTGCCTTATGGCTTCGAATGGCAGGCGGCCCGGCAGTTGGGCAGCAATCTGCGTCAGTTTCCCCTTAACTTCGGCGGCATTCGAGGCCCGGGGCAATCGCGCTGGGACTTTTCGGCGATCAAGAACTTCAAGTTCAAGGAACGGCTGAACACGCAGTTCCGGGCCGAGACTTATAACGCGACCAACTTTCCGAACTTGGGCAATCCGAATACCGACCCCACGAATGCCGCCTACGGTACCATTACGAGTCAGGACAGTCCGCGGAGTTGGCAGTTCGCTTTGCGCCTCACGTTCTAGACTAGTGCTCCGGCGGAGGGATTCGTTGGTTGCCTAGGACACATTCGCACCTTTTCAAGCGGGCACGGCACCAGCTAGCGCTTCGAGGGCATCTGGCCCGCCTCCTGTCCGGTGGCGTTGTTTTACCCCTCAGAGTTCCAGCCGTACCTCCGCTTCAAGGATCCGTCGGCGCACGTGCAGGGCGGTGGGTAACGCAAATTTCGAATTCTGCCGATCCATTCGCTACTGGCGGTGGTTGCCGTCCCCGGGTCGACGCCGCCGCGCGCCGCTCTCGTTGGGGCAGAAAGACG
>JAYVUQ010000688.1:0-4375 GCA_043787785.1 Bryobacteraceae bacterium | reverse complement strand
AGGACGACTTGATAATTCTCGTCAACTTGCCCAGGTTGAGTGCGAGCTTACGCTCTTCGAGCCCGGCGGGCAGCTCGACGGTCCGGCGGAGCCAGAGGTAGTACTCCGCCGCGCCCGTGCTACGCGAGCCACGATTGAAGTCATGCCCGGCAGGACGACCGTCTTCCAGGCGGAGTCATCGAAATCCGGTTGGGAGAAGCGCGAATCGTCACTTTCGGTGATTCGCCAGTTGCCGGAAAGGTCAATCCAGGTGAGGCTTTGGCTCACCAGAGATCCGGCCAGAAGAAAGAACAGAATCAAGGTTTTCAACGGGACCTCCGCACGGTAACCACCGTGGTGTCGTCGTTTTGGCCCCAGGCTTTGGCGGCTTGAGCGATCTCCTGCGCGGGCTTCATTGAGATCTCGCGCGTGCGGTCGAAGCCGAAGAGCTCTCGCTGGGCGTTTTCGGCTTCCACTACGTCGGCGGAGACTGACGTCAATTGACTGCCGGGAGCCAGGGCGGAGGCACGTTCCTCATAGCTGGTGGAGGGCATCCGGCCCAGCGGCAGACCGGGGGCAGTGGACAGTTCCGCCCCATCCACATAGGGGGCCGGGTGCCCGTCGTTGGCAACTTCAAGCGCGCCACCCAAATGCACACGTACGCAGCAGCACGTGGTGAACCCCCCTGTCGCCTGGGCACGAAGAGCGTCATTCAGATCGTGCAGCACCTGCCCCGGCGCGTCCGACCGGCGGCTGCGCAGCGCGCCGATGATCAGGCTCACCACCATCGCGGCGCGCAGACCCTTGCCGCTCACATCCCCAACCACCGCCAATAAGCCATCCTCCGGGATGGCCGTCAACAGGAAGAAATCACCGCCCACCTGCTGGGCCGGGACATAGACACTTTCGACGACGAAGCCGGGCACCTCGACGCCCGCGGCGGGAACAAGCAGTTGCTGCACCTGCCGCGCCGCTTCCAGTTCGCTCTCCAGCATTTGTTTCTCTTTCCGAAGTTGCAGCACTCCGCGGAGGACAATGGCGGACATCACCCGAAGGCTCAGAAGCCATACCTCAGAAAGAGTCCCGCGGTTCTAACTTGTTGGCCGCCAAGCACTATCTGATGAGGACGAAAGCTTGAGGAAATCCCAGGGGCCGCAACTGATCGAGGTCTGAAGCGAAATAACCAAGACAGAGAGTGGCAAACCAGAACTGCTCCATCCGGTCCCGCCGGCCCGCCCAATAGAGCAGAAAGGGCAAGCTCGTCGCGAGTGGGAAAATCAGGATTACGAGTGCGGCGACGGAATTGCGCCAAACCTTCAGCCGCGCGGCAGCGCATTCGGCCGCAATCCCGCCTGCGTCTCCGATCAAAGTGGAACCACTGATTCCAGGCCCGCCGGAGAGCTTCTTGACGCGCACAGCGATCACGAGCGTAGTGCCTTTGCGGAGTGCGGAGTGCGGAGTGCGGAGTGCGGAGGCAATGGCAACCGGAGGAACCGGATCCCGCCGGTGGGTGCACCATTGGGTCAGATTTCCGAATTCGAGGGCACGCTCGCCGTTGAGGTAGACTTCCCCGGCAGAGTCGATGTTCGGGATTCACAGGCTGAGGGGGCCATCGCCAGCGGGTAGAAGGATGCTTTGCCGGCACCAAACGTAGCCCGTGATTCGCGGGATGGCGGACGCATCGCCCCAGCCGGAATCATCGAAGTCCGGCGCCGCCCAACGAGGATCATCCCCCACCTGCGCCTTCCAGGGCTGGTTGATCTGGTAGGTCTGGCCAATCAGCACCGGCAAGACCGCCGGGCCCGCCCAAAGGCTGCTGGCTAAGAGCATAAATAGGGTCAGCTTCATGCATTCCTCCGCACGGTAACCACCGGGATGTCGTCGTTCTGGCCCCAAGCCTTGGCCGAAGTGTTGATGTCGTCCGAGCACAAACCCTTGGGCAAATCCCCTCCATCGTGTTCGCGCTGGGCGGGGAGGAGTTGAGTCAGGCTGACAAACGATCGTTTCGCTTCTGGTTGCCTGCCGCGTGCGGAATGGTCATCCCGCTGCGATAAGCTGAAGCCATGCCATTCGTGATCCAGGACGGCCAACTGCCGGCGACCTTTACCGCCGGACCCATGACGGACGACGACTTCGCCGCGCTCTGCGCCGATCACCCCGATCTCTCGTTCGAAATGACCGCTGAAGGCGAAATTATCATCATGGCTCCTGCCTACTCCTTCACCGCCGCTCGCAACGCAAAAATCTGCGCCGCACTTTACAACTGGGCCGAGAAGGACGGCCGGGGCATCACCTTCGATTCTTCCGCCGGCTTCGTCCTGCCCAATGGTGCCCGGCGCTCTCCCGATGCCTGCTGGTTGTTGACCAGCCGCTTCGCTCCGCAAGACCGCAAGGGTTTCCTGCACCTCTGCCCGGACTTTGTCATCGAGCTTCGTTCCGACACCAACCGTTTGAAGCCGCTTCAGCGCAAGCTGCAAGAGTACCTGGCCAATGGCGCGCAGTTGGGTTGGCTGCTGGACCCCGAAACCGAATCCGTCGAGATCTACCGGGCGGATGGCAGCATAGAACCGATCGCCAGCGCCACCCGCGTCGAGGGCGAAGGACCCGTCGCTGGATTCGTCCTCGAGTTGGCGCGGGTGTGGAATCCGCTGGGCAAGTAAGGGCTTCATTTCATCCTCCGCGCTTGTCGTTCTGGCCCCAGACCCTGCCCGCTTGGGCCGCGGCTTGGCGCTACACTGACAGTATGGCGTTCCTCATTGACGAAGCGTTCCTGCCCGCAACGCTGACGGCTCCTCCCATGAGCGATGAGGAGTTCGTGGCGTTTTGCGCCGAACATCCCGATCTGCACTTCGAAATGACCGCCGAAGGGGAACTGATCGTCATGCCGCCCACTCATTCTGACACCGGCCTCTCCAATTCCGAGATTTCGGGCGAGCTGCGCAATTGGGCCAAGAAAGACCGCCGAGGGTTGGTCGGCGATTCCTCCACCGGTTTTGTTCTCCCTAACGGTGCCCGCCGTTCTCCCGACGCGTCTTGGACTCTGAAATCGAGGGTCGAGCCACTCGGTTCTCGTAAGCGTAAGTCCTTCTGGCATCTTTGTCCTGACTTTGTCATCGAAGTGAAGTCCGAGAGCGACCGGTTGAAGCCGCTGCAAGGGAAGATGGCCGAATACCTCTCGCAAGGCGCCCAACTGGGCTGGCTGATTGATCCGAAGGATCGGTCTGTGACCATCTACCGTCCCAACGGTGAGGTGGAAATCCGAACAGGAATCGATCAAGTTGAGGGAGAAGGCCCTGTGGCCGGCTTTGTACTCAACCTGACCTACGTTTGGGATCCATTCGCGGATTAGCATGCCTTCCTCTGCACGGTAACCACCGTAATGTCGTCGTTCTGGCCCCAGGCCTTGGCGGCGTCGGCGATCTCCTGCGCGCACTTCCCGCTGATGTCCCGCGTCCGCTCGAAGCCGAAGAGCTCGCGCTGGTCGTCCTCCGCCTCCACCACCCCATCAGAGACGAACGTGAACTGTTTCCCGCGCACGACCGTCTCCGCGTACTCGATGCCCCGCACCACTCCCAAAGGCAATCCCGGCTCCACCACTACCTCCCGGCCGTCGCAGTAGGGCGATGGATGTCCCGCATTGGCGATCGTCACCGTGCCATCGGGATCGAAACACGCGCAGCAGCAGGTCACAAAGCCGCCGCCCATATGTCCGGCCAGCCCGTCATTCAGTCCGCCCAGGATCACTCCCGGTGACGACGAATTCTCCTTGCGCAACATACCGATGGTGACGGAGACGAGCATCGCGGCCTTGAGTCCCTTGCCACTGACGTCGCCCACCAGCACCACCCGCGTACCGCCCGGCCGCTCCAACACCTGATAGAAATCCCCGCCCACTTCCGAGGCCGGCAGATAGACCGGCTCGATCTCGTAGGAGTCCCCCGCCGTCGGCAATGACGCCAGCAAGAGCGACTGCACCTCGGCGGCAGACGCCAACTCCCCGCTCAAGCGCTGGCGTTCGCCGAGCAGCCGGGCGGAGCGCTGATTCATCACAATGGTGATCGCAAACGCGAACAAGAGCCCGGTGACCATGCGGACCAACGGCAAGTGGATAGCAACTGCGCTGGTTGGCGAGAAGAATTGGGCGCCGTAGGCGACGAAGTTCACCGCGAATAACGCCAGGATCGCGATGTGGACGGCGGGTATGCGATCCATTTCGCGCGAAGTTCGCCACCCAAGTTGGTAGTAAACGAAGGCAAAGTAACAGGTCGCCAGCATGGTGGTCCCAAACGAAACGAAGGGGGTGACGATTCCCCCCGCCGTGGCGACAGCGGCTAACCTGAGAAGAAGCGCCACATGAACTGCAGAGGCAAGCCACACGGTTGGGGTGATCCGGCCA
>JAYVUQ010000687.1:0-4119 GCA_043787785.1 Bryobacteraceae bacterium | reverse complement strand
GTCTATCAGGACGTTGCCGGAGTTGGGGTCGCGCAGCCGGGGGATGAGGCTGACTAGCGTGGTTTTGCCGCAGCCGGTGGGGCCGACGATAGCGACGGTGGTGCCGGCGGCGATTTTGAGCGAGAGCGTGTCGATGGCGGGGCGCGTGTCGTGCTCGATACTGACATTGCGAAATTCGATCTCGCCACGGAACGGCACGGGCAACGGACGCCCGCCCGGGGCGATGGTGGGCACTTCGTCCAAAATCTCTTTGAGGCGTTTGAGCGAAGCGGTGCCGCGCTGGGTAAGGTTGGTGACCCAGCCGAAGGCGATGAGCGGCCACACCAGCATGTTCATGTAGCCCTGGAACATGACGAATTCACCGAAGGTGATTTGGCCGGAGAGCACGCGCGCGCCGCCCACACCCAGGACGATTAGGAATGTGAGGCTGACGAGCGCGCCCAGCAGGGGATAGAAGATGCCGGTGTCGCGGACGAGCCTGAGGTTGCGGGCGATGTAATCCCGGTTGAGGGTTTCGAAGCGGCGGATTTCGGCCTCTTCCTGCACGTAAGCGCGGATGACGCGGACGCCGGTGATGTTCTCTTGCACGCGGCTCGAGATAGACGAGAACATGCTTTGGATGGCCTCGAAGCGCTTATGAATCTTCTGGCCGAAGTGGACGACGGCATAGCTGATGAGAGGTGCGGGGAGGAGGGCGGCGAGGGTGAGACGCCAGTCAGTGGACGCCATGACGGCGACGGCTAGTACGAACGTGAACACCGTCTCGCACCAGTACATGACGCCGGGGCCTTGCATCATGCGGACGGCGTTGAGGTCGCTGGTCAGGCGGGCCATGATGTCGCCGGTGCGGAGGCGGCCATGGAAGTCGGCGGAGAGGGACATCAGCTTGGCGAAGAGGTCGTTGCGGAGGTCGTATTCGATGTCGCGCGAGACGCCAATCAGCAGGATGCGCATCCAGTATTGGAAGAAGCCTTTAACGGCGCTGACGACAACGATGGCCCCGGCGAGCCACCAGACGGCTTCGAGAGAGAAGCCATGGGTGATGCGGTCAATCCCTTGCTTCATCATCAGTGGCCAGGCGGTAGCGGCGAGGCATTTGGCAAGGAGGGCGGCGAAACCGAGCGCGAGCCCCTGCCGGTGGCGGAGGAAATAGGGCAGGGAGGTGTGCCACGCTTCGCGCATGGGTTTAGAGTCCCATAAAGTCGGCGATGGTTTTGGTGGCTTCAAAGAAAAAGGTCTTACGGCCCTGGCGGGTGTGCCACCAGGATTGCGCACGGTAGGCCTTGTCCGGAGCCGCCACCGGGGTAATGTCCATTGTGGGATCGACACGGCGGAAAGTACGGACGGCGCGGGCGCTGTGATAGTTGGAAGTGACCAGCAAGAGGTGGCGAACGCCGCGGGCGCGCAGGATGGGCAGCAGCAAGCGCGCTTCGTCGGCCGTGGAGTCGGCTTGGTTGGGCAGGCCGGCGAAATACTCGGGCGGAAAGCCTAGCTTGGTGGCGAAGCCGATGGCCAACTCATCCTCGGTGTGTCCGTAATCGCCTCCGGGGCCACTGACGTAGACGAGAGGGACGAAGCCTTGCCGACGGAGGTCAGCGCCTTTTGTGATGCGCTGTCCTAAGGCGTCGCCAGCGAGCACCAAAGCGGCGTCCGCTTTCTGTGGGATTTGGTCGTTGACAAGAGAGGCACCGAGGGTGGCCAGCAGCCAGGGGGATGAGAGGGCGAAGAATAAGAGAAAGGCTACGGCGAGCACGCCGAAACGGTAAATGCGCTTCACGCTACTGTTCGTCGCGGGGATCCAGGCGTCCCACCGACTTCAGACGATGGTAAAGCCGCTCAATCTCTTCTTCTTCGCCGGGCGAAAGCAGAGGATAAGTGGGTTTGCCAGCCTTTTTCTTTTTCGAATCCTGGGCGGCCAGCAACGCTTCCGGCTCAGTGACCGCCCCTTCGTGTCGCCAGTAGTCGCGGTGCGGAACACCGTCAATCAGTGCGCCATGGGCGTGGAAGCGAATTTCCCGCAGTAGCATGGCGGAACTATCGAGGTCTCCGGCAAAGATGACGGTCTGGCGGCCACCGTCCTGGAGCAGCAGGTCCACGACGAGCGGCGCAAACCAGCCTGAGTGGTTCACTTGGCGCAATTGGTGCCAAGCCATTCGCTGACGGCCCACCAGCAAATACTTCGGGTGAACTTCGATCAAAGGGCGATAAAACAGAAGGAAAAGAATGGCTGAGGATAGGAAGAACAAAAAGGCGGCCACGGCAACGGGCAGGAACCGCAGCGCCACGTAGGTGGAGCAAAGACCCAGGGCGGTGGCGGCCCAAGCGGCCCGCAGATAAGTTCGCGATGGAAGGTAGCGAGACATCTCAGTTTAAGTCTACTCCTTCAGACTACCCCCGGGGGACCCGGGAGTCAATTTCAACTTCACGGACTTTGAGCCAATTCCAGGCCCGGGCGGTGTAATGAAGGCCGCTAAAAGCGGTGGCGACGGCTACCAGCGAGACGGAGAGGGCCTCCCAGGGCCGCCCCAACCGGCCCAAAATCGCGACGGCGGCGAAGATCTGAATTACAGTGCTCGATTTGCCCCAAATGGTGGGAGGAAAGGTGATACGCCTTCCGGTGGAGCGAAAAAAGGCGGCGCCCAGGACGAGCAGCAGGTCCCGTCCGAAGACCAGCGCAACGATGGAATAGGGGACGGCTTGGGCCAGGCCCAGAGCGACAAAGACCGAGACTTGCAAAATTTTGTCAGCGGCGGGGTCAAGCAGCATGCCGAGGCGGGTTTCGGCCCCAAAACGGCGCGCGACCGCGCCATCGAAGAGGTCAGTGATGCCGGCGCAGAAGCACCAGAAGAAGGCCCAGGAGAAATTCCCATCCAGAATGGCGGCAACGACCAGCGGGGTAAGCGCGATCCGGAGCAGCGTGAGAAGGTTCGGCAGCCAAAACAAAGCGGCGAGCCCTTAGGCTAACGCCCGCGCCGCCAGCGGCGTGGGCTGAAGGGCGTCTTGCTCTTCGATTGCCGGCTGGGGGGCATCGACAATGTCGTAAAGGGAGGCGTCAGACATGATCTTGGCCACCAGCGCGACGTGCATCGCGTGGCCGGCCCGTTCGGCAATCACATGGCCCAGCAGGGGGCGGCCGATGAGGGCGAGGTCACCGATGAGGTCGAGGGCTTTGTGGCGGCAGGGCTCGTCGGCGAAGCGCAGGCCGCCGGGATTGCTGACGCCATCGGGGGCGAAGCAGACGGCCGAATCGAGGGTCGCGCCCCGGATAAGCCCCATGTCGCGCATCTTTTCCAGTTCCTGTTCAAAGCCAAAGGTGCGCGCCGGGGCGATGTCGCGCGCATAGGTGTCGGGCGTCACCCTCATTTGCAGGCTCTGGTGACCCACTCGCGGGTGAGGGAAGTACACGTGGCAGGTGAGTCCGAAGTGATCCGCTGGTTCGATGCGAATGCACTTGCCGGCCCCTTCCACTTGCACTGGCTTCCGGATGCGCAGGTAGCGCCGACGTTTGCGTAGCACCTTGCGGCCGGCTTCACGAATCAAGCTGACAAATGGCGCGCCACTGCCGTCCAGAATCGGCACTTCGAGGTTGTCGATTTCGATACTGGCATTGTCGATGCCCATGCTGTAAAAGACGCTCAGCAGGTGCTCAGTAGTGGAGATCAGCACACCCTGCCGCATCAGGCTGGTGGCGTAACTGACCCGTTGCACATATTGCCAACTGGCGGGGATTTCAAAGCGATCCAGGTCCGTGCGGGTGAAAATGATGCCCGTGCCGGCGGGCGCGGGCAGAATGCGAATCGAGACCGGAACACCGCTGTGCAGGCCCACTCCCTTCGCTTCCACCATGCGCTGGATGGTGGTTTCAAAAACGGGCGGAGCAAATGCGGCCACGGAAAACGTGGGCATCGCGGATGTCATTTGGCGGATCAGATGCGTCTCAGGCTTTACGCTACCAATTTTCATAGGCGATGGCAAGTTGCCTCTTTTCAATTGTTTGGAATTCGTCAAGTGTTGCAATAAAGCGACACAGTGATCGGTCAAGTGTTGCGTTTCGGACATGTTTCCGGTGGCATGCGTATAATGTGAAAGCCTTATGCCCGCTCGTTTATTCTTGATCGA
>JAYVUQ010000686.1:0-2039 GCA_043787785.1 Bryobacteraceae bacterium | reverse complement strand
CACCCTTCCACTTTCACCATGTTCAACCAACTCGGATCTGTCGTTCTCGACGTCAACGGCAACAGCATGGATGTGAAGTTTCTGCGGGAAACAGGGGTCGTGGCGGACTATTTCAGCATCCGCAAAGGTGCGGTTGCCGTGGCCATCAACGCGCCCTCCAATCTCCTTGCTACCCCTGCCTCGGCCACCCCGGTCTCGGGAACCGCAGTCAACCTCGCCTGGCTCGATAACGCCGCCGATGAAACCGGCTTCCGCCTCGAGCGAGCCGTTAAAGCGGGTGCCTTCTCCGTCCTCGCCACCTTGACTGCCAATGCTGTCTCCTACCGCGACTCTGCCCTCACCCCCGGCACCCGTTACGACTACCGCGTGGTTGCCTTTAACGCCACCGCCACCTCGTCTTACTCCAACACGGCCACCGCCACCATCCCCAGTGCCCCGGCCATTACCCTGGTGCCGACCGGCTCTGCCTGGAAATTTTACGACCGCGGTACAGACCTCGGCACCGCTTGGCGCTCAACTGCCTATAGCGATGCCACCTGGCCTTCGGGTAACGCCGAACTCGGCTATGGCGATGGCGACGAAGCCACGCTCGTAGGCTATGGGCCCAACGCCAATGCCAAATACATCACCACCTATTTCCGCCAATCGTTCACGGTCACCAACCCCACTCAATTCCGGCAACTGAACCTGCGTCTACTGCGCGACGACGGCGCCGTCGTCTACTTGAACGGCGTCGAAGTCTTCCGCACCAATCTGCCCGCCGGGCCCATCACTGCCGCTAGCTTGGCTACCACCGTCATTGCCGGCGTCGATGAGACCACCTTTGTCACTGCGGCCCTAAACGCTTCACTCCTCGTGAACGGCACCAACGTCCTCGCCGTGGAGATTCATCAATCGAGCGGCACTAGTTCCGACATCAGTTTCAACCTCGAACTTACGGGCCAATAGCCTGATCGAGGCAAGGCGCGCACTTACTCATAATGCGCGCCCCGCTCGGACCACTTGGCCGTCCGTACCGAAGTAAATACCTCCGCCGACAACCCGCACGCTCCGGTGGCCTCTCCGGGTAGTGCCGGAAAAGAGCATATTAGACACGAGCATACTGCCCCGTCACGTGCTGGATGAGCCGCCTGACACCGTGTTCCGCTTGCCCGGTCACCACTAGGTGAAAGTGATTCGATTTCAACACGTATCTCTGCACCAGCACCTGGCGCTGATCCGCGTGGTGGTCCAAGTTCAGGGATCGCCGCTTCATCGTTCTACCGCACTATATCGCCGGTCCAGCGATCGCGGCGCGCCCAGAACGGGCAGTACGGACAGGCCTTACCTTCGGGGTAATCGACCCCCTCCTCATGCGGGCAGCCTATAATTCGATCCGTCACCACGACCGACTTGGCCCCATGAGCCTGCACGAATCGCAGGATCTCAGATCCAACGGCGCGATCTATCCGAGCGTCACCCTCCTCGACGAACCAGCGCTCCAGTGCCGCCGGCTCGGCACCCTGCGCATTCAGAATGGCAACCGCAGCTTTGCTCGCGCGTGTATCATCGGGACCGTAGAACGCGATCGTCGCGACCGGATAGCCATGAAAGCCGCGACGAGCTTTCTTCTTCAAAAGTGAATCGGAATGGCGTTTGAACTTCACGCAACACCAGCTTCGCCCAAAGTCCCGGCGGCTGCAACGTATCTTCCAGACATTTCGCGCCGAATGGGAAAAGGTGTACCACCCCGTGGATGGTGCTGGCGGCAAAAGTAACCAGGCTCTGATGCGGCGTAGCTGCAATCCGCGCTTGCGGGACGCGATCTATCATTGGTTACGCCTCAGTACTCAATGTGATCCCCGCAGTGCCGAACACTACGCAGCCCTCCGCGCCAAAGGCCACTCGCCTGGCCGCGCGCTGCGCGGCGTTGGCGACCGGTTGGCAACGCAGGGATGCTTGACGAAATAGTAGGGAGTCCGATTTCCCGTTTGCCCGGATTGCTGAGTCCCAAATGCCAAAATTAAAACGAAAAATGGGCCGGGCCTCGTCGTAAAACT
>JAYVUQ010000685.1:0-3597 GCA_043787785.1 Bryobacteraceae bacterium | reverse complement strand
CACCTTGGTAGGAGTTTCGGTGGGGATCCAACTTGCTAGTCAGAAAAATATCATCCCGTGCGACACGACTCGCGCGGAGACTCGGACCGACATGTTGCTCGTTCGTGTACGTTTGCGCAGTGTCGATGTGGCGATAGCCGAGCGAGAGAGCATTAGCAACGGCCTCGCGGTACCTTTCTATCCCTTCATACCCATAAGGTCCTGGAAACGTGCCATATCCAGGCGATTCAGGAGATGTCCAAGAGGCAGGAAACTTGACTGGTAGAGGGGGCATATTTGTCTTCCTTGTGTTGGTGGTTCAGTCTGGCAGGCAGGACTGTCTGATCTTACTTTGTTGCGTATCGCTACGAACGAGTTACTTTCAAATACATCAAGTCGTTCTACCATCGGGCACATTCGCACACGGCTCTCTGACTCTCAGAGTTCCAACCCAGCTCGAGTCCAGAAGTAGTTGACCGATCTCCTTTACAGAAGCAAGCACACACGGGTTGCGCCAACTACAAGCAATCTGTCCCCACCACCGATTACTACCGAGCGCTGCGATGGCGCAGTGGTCGGATTTCAGCCCCGAGGCGGTAAGACGCAGCATTGCATCTCTACCATCGCATCTGCGCGGGCCATCGCCTGGTTAGGGAGGGTAGACATATTAAGCCCGGAATTTTCGGACATATGTTCCGAAGATAGAGATGCAACCAACGGAGGAACTGCATGCGTCATGCAAGACGGTTATTATATGGCGCGAGCTTCAGGCAAGCGACCGGAGTCCGTCGAACGCTGTCGCAACACGCAGCCCTTGGCCATCCGCGACTTCGCACATCGGGCCCTTGCCATGAGACAATAGCAACAGCTTGGTACCCGCTGGAAACTTTCCTTCGGGAGGAGCTGCCTGCTGCGGGCTGGTGAAGTAGTACGGTTGCTCGGCGATGATCTCGTGGGTGAACTGAGTCGGGGGCGGCTGAAGGATGTTTCGGTCTGGCACCATCGCTGACTCCGGTAACACAGTCGCTTTCGGCCGTAGCATGTGATCCATTCCGGTATTCCTTTCGTCATTCACGAGTGGGAGCCAACGTCCAAACACTCGTCGTGCAGAATCTTCGGGGCTAGAATTGGAAGCGCATGCGCGTGCTCTTCCCCGTCGCGGGCCATCATCAATCCGGCCTCGGCGATCGCCGGCAGATTCGGCAGCGAGTAGGGCTCGGCGGCGCTCATGTTCACAACGTACCCCAGATCCTTCAGACTGGCGACCGTCATTTTGCTGATGGGATTGTTCGGGGCGGCGATGAATCCGGACATCAGTTCGTTTTTGAACAGAGATTCCCGCCAGTGGCTGTCTCGAGTTCCCTGCCCACCGATGTTCTCGACCGGCACCGCAACAGGACCGGTGCCTTTCAAAATCCCAAACTCTTTCTTGGCATTCGCACCGGTGAATCTCGGGTTGTTCGTACCCGCCCCGGTCAGCAGCCCTTTATGAGGCCAAATCGTGCCGATCCCGATGACGTGCCCCATTTCGTGTGTGATCACATCCAGCAAAGTGCCGTCAGCTTGCATCTGGGCCAGATCGGCTGTGTCAAACGACATGATGCCCTTGGCCGGCAGAAAGGCATTCACACCAGCGGATGCCGGTCGCAAGTTTGTTGGGCCGGCCTGCCCGAGGATGCCGCCTGGGCCATCAAGGGCGACTCCTTGTGCCTCAATCAGCAGATCGTCGATGACTTCTCCGCCTACGATGACGCTCGGAACATCGCCGACGATTACCTTTGTCCATCGATTTGCCGCGGCCTTAAAGGCGTTCTTCTGGGCTGTGTTCAGGCCCCCCAGAAATCGCACCACAATCTTGTAAGCTGACTTGACTGCGACTGCCGAAGCCCCGGTCTTGACGCTTGCGTGGGCTACGTACGATTCAATTTTATGAGTCACCATTTTTTTCATTTTTAGCTCCTGTGGTATGTTGTGTTCTTATCGGGAATTGCCTTGTTGACGTTGCGCTGTTCCCGGCAGCACCGATGATTTTGGAAAGACCTATCTCAGTTTGCCATTCGTTAAATCTGTCGAAGTCAGCGAGCATCAAGGTTTTGGTTTCTTGGAACTTTCGCCGGATCAGTTTCACTTTCATGTAAGTTCGGTTCAAGCTCGTGAGAACGTCAAATCGGAGCTTGCTCTCATCACGCCGCCGTTGGAGGTCGTCCTTGAAGCGCTCAATTACGGTGGACGTTACGACTCCGAGGACGGCGATAAGCGTCGCGTCGAGCAATGCCTTCACCCATTCCCACTCATACTGCAGGCCGCCGCTTTTAGCTTTGAGGCTTAGCAGCAGTGCTCCACCGAGCCCGATTATGGCCACGGTTAGAAGGACCAAAGGACCAGCACGCTGACAACGTGAGGCTGTGACATCACATGTCCTTTCTGTCCATAGTATTTTCGTTGCTAATTGTGGTTTGTGATTGTCTCTGTGTCAGTCGAGCACATCCTTTGCTTTCATCTCGGCCGATTGGTCAACGAATTCAAGTTGGGCTTTCGAGGGGCTTTTCAGGTTTGAAAGTGCTTGAGCGATTGCTGCCGCCACTTCTTGTTTCCCGCCGTTTACGAAGAAGGTGAAACCGGGTGACGGGTTCACTTCGAAGCAAAACCACTCTCCACTTGGAGTCTTGCGCAGATCGATACCAGCCACGAAGAGACCGAGTGAACGCGCTAATTCGCGGCAGCGTCGGGCACAATCGTCGGGCAGCTCGCAACGCTCAATGTGCCGCGAGTCCGAGGCATAGCGGTAATCAATAGCCTCGGCATGGATTGCGCAGGCGAACAACTCATCGCCAACGACGTGAACCCGCACATCCACGCCGGGAATGAGCCGCTGGAATTGAGTCGGGCACCAGCGCAAATCCCGCCAGCGGCCGGCGTGCCGGGATTCCAGCCGCGAAACGATACTGCGTTGGGAACTGATCGATTTGTAAATGATCTCTCCCTGCGTGCGTTGAAAGTGGCGGACGGCTGGAAGTCGATTGGTGATGAGAGTCGGCGGTGTGGCGAATCCAGCGCTCCGAATCATCGCAGCCTGGAAAGGCTTCGAGTTGTTCGAGGCCATCGCCAGCGGCCTATTGATCACCAGCGCATTGGTCAGTTCAGCCCAAGTCCAGATGGCTTCCAAAAGAGCATTCGCATGGTGCCAGGCGGGGCTATCCGCTTCGCGGCAGGCCAAAGCCGGAACGTGTTCATTCGGATAGGGCCTCAGATAAGCGGCGTGAACCGAGCGCAAGTCGATGGCGGTATCGCCGTACCAGATCGTCCCTCGTAGGACGCGACCGAAGTGCAGGCCTAGTTGAATCTGTTCTGTTCGGTTTTGATCGAGCAGCAGGAACGGCGTGCCTATCGTACGCAGCGCGTCCGCCACGGCTGCGAGTGGCCCCTCTTCCGGCAATCCCCAAAGTAAAATCACAACACGGATGTTCGGTTGCGCCGCCGCAAGGACGGCGTGTCGAAGGGATTGGCTCGATCATTCTTTGCCGTCCACGTCCGATCATTGCTGCGAGGGTTCACCACGGGATGTCGTATACCTAATGCCCGCAACACGGCGCGCTCCAACTCACCGTCATTCAAATC
>JAYVUQ010000684.1:0-2465 GCA_043787785.1 Bryobacteraceae bacterium | reverse complement strand
ACGAATACTCTCACCATCCCCGAAAGAGCCGAAGCGGCGGTGGTGCGGATTAAGGAGACCGGAACCAGCGTGGCCATGTCGCTGGACGGCAATGGCCGGTATTGCTATCTGGATCCTTATGAAGGCACCATGTTGATCGTTGCCGAGTGTTGCCGGAACTTATCCACCGTGGGCGCGCTGCCAGTGGCGGCGACCAATAATCTCAATTTCGGCAATCCGGAGCGGCCGGAGATCATGCGCCAGTTAGTTGACTCGTTGCGCGGCATGGGCGATGCTTGCCGGGCCTTTGAAACGCCCATTACGGGCGGCAATGCGAGCCTCTACAACGAGACTTTGGGCGAAGGAATTTTTCCCACTCCGGTGATGGGCATCGTCGGTTTGTTGCCGACGGAGAAGCCGGTGGGAATTCGGTTTCCGCGCGCCGGGCTCGCGGTCGTCCTATTAGGGGGGCTAGGCTCGAGCGACCACACGCGATTTGGCGGGACGCAGTATGCGAAGGTGGTGTTGGATACGCTGTGGGGCTTGCCCCCGGCGCTCAACATCGAGTTTGAGAAGCGCGTACAGGCGGCTATTCGCGAGATCGTGCGGGCCGGATTGGTTGAGTCGGCGCATGATTTGAGTGATGGTGGCTTGGGTGTGGCGCTGGCCGAGTGTAGCTTTGGCGGCGTCGGCGCGAGCGTGCAATTGGAGACGCCACTAACTCCGGAATTTGCTTTGTTTCATGAAGGGCCCAGTCGAATCCTGGTTTCGACGGCCCGGCTTGAGGAAATCGTGGCCATCGCCGCGAAATACGAGGTGCCCGCGACACGTCTTGGCCAGACGATCGAAGGGCGACTTCGTGTGGATGGCATTTTCGATTGCGAAATCGAAGAGCTGAACCGAACCTGGCGCAACGCCTTTGAGGAGATGCTGCATGCTGGATAAGTTCAAAGACGAGTGTGGCGTATTTGCGATTTACGGCCAACCCGAAGCCGCCCAGTGTACTTACTACGGCTTGTATGCGTTGCAGCACCGGGGGCAAGAATCGGCGGGAATCGCCGTTGCCAATCACGGCGATATCGTCTGCAAAAAGGACATGGGTGAGGTGAGCGACGTCTTCAAAGGCTTGCTCTCGCAACTTCCAGGTTCCATCGCGATTGGCCATACTCGCTACTCCACCGCCGGCGATACCGTCCTGCTAAATGCCCAGCCCTTCAACGTCATCTGTAACAAGGGGCCGATCGCGGTAGCGCACAACGGGAATATCACCAACGCCGCCGAATTGCGCCGGAGCCTGGAAGACGATGGTTCCATCTTTCAAGCCACGTCCGACACCGAGGTGATCCTCCATCTGATCGCCCGCTCGCGGGAAAAGACGCTGGCGGGAGCTTTGCGCGAGGCGCTGCTGGCGCTGGAAGGCGCGTTCTCTTTGGTGATGCTGGCCGGCGACCGCATTTTGGTGGCGCGTGACCCGCACGGATTCCGTCCGCTGGCGATGGGCCAAATGGAATTGAAGGATGGCACCATTGCCTATGTCTTCGCGTCGGAAACCTGTGCCTTCGATCTGATTAACGCCACCTATGTGAACGATGTCGAGCCCGGCGAGATGGTGATTGTGGGCCCGGAGGGCGTGACGCGTGAGCGTTACACACCGGTGCGCGACCATGCCCATTGCGTCTTTGAGCACGTCTATTTTTCGCGGCCTGATTCGATCGTTTTTGGCCGCCCCGTGGCCCACTCCCGCGAACTGATGGGACGGTTGCTGGCGCGCCATAATCCTGCCCCCGCCGACGTCGTTGTTCCCGTGCCGGACTCGGGCGTATCCGCCGCCCTTGGTTACGCGGCCGAGACGGGCATTCCATTTCGCCACGCACTCATCCGCAACCATTACGTGGGCCGCACTTTTATTGAGCCGTCGCAAGCCATTCGCGACCTGAGCGTGAAGCTGAAGCTGAATCCAGTGCGCTATCTGCTGGAAGGTAAGCGCGTCGTGTTGGTTGACGACTCCATCGTGCGGGGCACCACGTCGCGCAAGATCGTCCGGATGGTGCGTGAGGCTGGCGCTCGCGAGGTGCATATGCGCATCTCCTGCCCGCCCACCATTTCACCTTGCTTCTACGGCGTAGACACGCCCAACAAGGGCGACTTGATTGCCGCCAACAGCACCGTGGAAGAGATTCGTAAGTTCATTGGGGCAGATTCGCTGGCCTATTTGCCGTTGGGAGCGCTACGCGAGTCGGTGGACGATCAGGATTTGAACTATTGTTATGCCTGCTACACCGGCAATTATCCCACGCAACTCGTGAACATCGACGAGTTGATGGCTTCCAAACCGAAACGCGGCAAGTAAGTGCCGGCGCAAGTATCTTCTTCGGCCGCAGCGATTCCGTATTCGCTGATTCGAGAGATTGCCGAATTAGCCATGCAATTACCGCCGGACCCGCAGCAGCCCTTGCTGCGCCTGTACTTCGGCGAGAGTAACTTGC
>JAYVUQ010000683.1:0-3751 GCA_043787785.1 Bryobacteraceae bacterium | reverse complement strand
TGGTGGAGCCACCGGCCGATCTGCTGGTGAAGTGCCGCCAGCAATTGCGGGCGAATCTGCCGTTGGCAACGCCTCGCCGTGGTTTAGCGAAGTGGTGGGAGCGGCTGCTATCTGGAGTGAACTGGAGTTGGGTGGCGAAGCCGGCCATGGCCATGGGCTTGTTGGCCTTGGGCTACTTCGGAGCCAGGGTGCCGCTCTCTCTGGGCACGGAGTTGACGGCCGGCGCGGGGCGCGTGCGCTACGTCGAAAGCGATGGCGCGGGCAACATCAAAATCGTGGTGGACGAGACGCGGCCGCGGGTAGTGTCCGGCCGGGCCGACGATCCTCAGGTGCAGCGCTGGTTGCTGGCGGCGGCGCGCGAGGCGAGCGACCCGGGTTTGCGTGCCGAGACGGTAGCGCTGTTGCAAGGCGGTGCGGAGGCATTTGACGTGCGGCAGGCGCTGGTGGCGGCGCTCGAAAGCGATCCGAACGCCGGGGTGCGCCTGAAGGCCCTCGAAGGCTTGCGCCGGCACGCGAGCGAGCAGAACACCCGGCAAGCGCTGATGCGCGTTTTGAACGCCGACGATAATCCCGGCATCCGGACCCAGGCGATTGACTTACTAACGGAGAACTCACCGCGGGCCCTCGATGCGCAGATGGTGGGAATGCTGCAGCAACTGATGCGCCGCGAAGAGAATGGCTATGTCCGGCAGCGTTGTGAGCAGGCCTTACGCCTGGCCAATGCTTCTGCGGAGATCTTCTAGGCCGATGCGCGGCCAACTTTTTCTGGCCTGCTTTCTCGCCATGACGGCGCTGGCGGCAATGGCCTTGCCGGGGGAGCCCGGCATCACCCTCGAAGGCGGACGATGGAAACAGGTGACGTCGCTGCGCTCGGCGAGCGAAGGGGTTTCGCGCTTGCAGATTATGTCGCGGGGGGCGGTGCGCGTCCGAGGCGAACGCGGCATCAACCAGGTGTCGCTGACGGTAACCAAGCGAGTGAAAGCACCCAGCGCGATGACCGCCAAGGCGTTGCTCGATCCCGTCCGGGTATCGCTCGAGAACCAGGGCAGCATCGTGATGGTGGGGGTGACGGGCCCCGAAGCCGGCATGCCCGATATACTGATCGAACTTACCGTGCCGCGCCAAATCAGGCAGACCTCAATCCAGACGCGTTGGGGCGACGTGGAGGCCACCGAACTGGACGGAGCTGTATTTGTCGAAAGCGGCGGCGGGACGGTGCGCCTGGACGCCATCGGCCAGGATGCGATGGTGCGGACGGCCGGCGGAGAAATGCGCTTGGGCCGCATTGGCGGGTCGATGAATGGTGCCACCGGCGGGGGAACCATCCGGGTGGACACGATTGGCGGCAACGCCGAGTTTTCCACCGGCGGAGGCGAGATCTGGGTGCGTGAAGCGCGGGGCGGTTTGCGGGCTTCAACCGCCGGCGGGAGTATCCATGTGGAGCGGGCGGGCGGCGAGGTGGTGGCGAATTCGGGCGGCGGCGTCATTGAGGTGGCGCACGCGGCGGGCATGGTGTTAGCGACGACGTCCGGCGGATCGATCGAGGTGGCGGGCGGCCGGAATGTACAGTGTGAGTCCGGGGCGGGCACCATCCGGTTGAAAGGGGTCGACGGCAGCGTGCGCGGCGTGACGGCCAACGGCATGATTTTGGCCGGGTGGCGGCCAGGTGCCACGCTGGGTAATTCTTTTTTGAGAACGACGCGGGGTGACATTATTGTGTATCTGCCGTCGAATCTAGCAGTAACGGTGAAAGCGCGGGCCGAATCTGAAAATGGGCCGGGCGAAGGAATGCCAAGTCGTATTGTTTCCGAATTCGACGAAGTGCGAGGGCGGCGTAATAACCAGCGGGGAGTTACGGCCGAGGGCCGCCTGAATGGCGGTGGCCCGGTGCTCGAGTTAGTCGCGACCGGGGGAATGATCCATTTACGCCGTCTGAAACCGTAAACTATTTTGTTAGTGAGGTCCCGAAGAAATGCAACGTCAACTTACTCGTCAAATGCTGATGATTCCGGCCGTATTCGGCTTGGCGATGGCGCAGTCTCCGCCGCCGGCTCCGGTGGCTCCGGTGGCTTCGCCCCCCGCGACGATGGCAGCCCCAGCACGCGTGATCCAGTTCACCTCGGCGGGCGGCGGCAGTTATTTGGGAATTGGCGTCCAGGATGTCGATACCGGCCGGGCGCGTGCACTAAAGCTGAAAGAAGAGCGTGGCGTGGAGGTGACGGCGGTGGAGCAAGATTCGCCCGCCGCCAAGGCCGGGCTGCGCAAGGGCGATGTGGTGCTGGAGATGAGTGGCCAACGGGTGGAGGGCGTCGAGCAGTTTGTACGGATGGTGCGCGAAACCCCCGTAGGCCGGGAGGTGCGGTTGAGCAACAGCCGCGGCGGTGAGGCCCAGACGCTGGTGGCTAAGGTGGCTCAGCGCAAGAGTTGGACGATCAACGGGGAGCGAGGCACGATGGTTCCGGCCATCCCGATGCCTTCACCTGGGGGGCCCTCGCCGATGCCCGCGCTCGGGCGCATGGACCTTCCCCGGCCCTATATCTCCTGGCGCAACGGAGCGCTCGGGATAGAGGCAGAAGCTCTGAGAGGGGGCCTCGCCGAATTCTTCGGAGTGAAACAAGGCGTGTTGGTGCGCTCGGTAACCAAGGGTTCGCCGGCGGAAAAGGCGGGGCTGAAGGCCGGAGATGTCATTGTGCGGGTGAATGACAAACCGGTGGATTCACCTTCCGCCGTGGCGGCAGTGGCGGCTCTGGCGACCGGGACGACCGGGGCGACCGGGGCGCGCGAACGTGGAGACCGCAAGACACTGAATCTGGTGATCATACGGGATAAAAAGGAACAGGCGGTGGCCGTGACGCTCGAGGACGATGAGCACGGCATGATGATGCCAGCGCTAAGGCCAGTGCAGGTGCAGATGCCAGTGCAGGTGCCGGCGCAGGTTCGTTCGGTGCGCGTGGTGGGCGACGAAGACCTTTTCTAAGCTCTGATCTTAAGTGGTGGGCGGGGCGGGTATTTGGGGCGGGGCGGGTATTTGGGGCGAAGCCTGATTCAAGCTTTGCACCAGAACCTTGGTAATTCCCAAGCCACCTTTACCGGCAATGACGCGGGCAAATTGCTGGTCGGCCAGTTCGCGCAAGGCACTGCCGGCTTGATCCGGTTCTTCCCCCAGGCCAGAGCCGGAGCGAGTCTCCTTCAGCATCTGCTCAATAAGAACGGCTTCAAACTCCGTCGCCGCGGCGGCAATGCGTTTTGGCTGGTCCTTGCTGCTTAAGTCATTGGAGGCGAAGCCGGACAGGATCGGGGTCATCCCCATGGTCTAGATCACCTCCAGGTCGGCTTCGAGCGCCGAGGCTGCTTTCAGGTTTTGCAGAATCGCGATGACATCGCGCGCGGTAGCCCCGATTGATTGCAGGGCCCGCACTAACTCTTCCACCGTCGCACCGCCCTTCAGCACGAGTGACTTGGCTTTCTCTTCTTTTACCTGCACGGTGGTATTAGGCACCATCGTCGTTACGCCGTTGCTGAGCGGGGCGGGTTGGCTGACGTCGAAGGTGGTTTGAATCTCAATACTCAGCGCCCCGTGCATGATGGCCACCGGCGAGATCTTCACTTCCTTGCCCATCACGATCGTGCCCGTGCGTTCGTTGACGATGATGCGGGCAGTGCGGTCAGCCTGCACGGTGAGGCTCTCGATGGCGGCCATAAACTCGACCGCCCGCGCCGCATATTCAGGAGGCGTTTCGACCCGAATCGC
>JAYVUQ010000682.1:0-5000 GCA_043787785.1 Bryobacteraceae bacterium | reverse complement strand
CCACTGAGCGTGCGAATTTCCAGGCCCGTAGCCGTATCCCACAGCTTCACCAACTTGTCGGCGCTGCCGGTGGCGATCCGCCGGGCGTCGGGTGAGAAGGCGACTGTTTGGATGACGTCCCGATGTCCATTTATTTTAACCAGGATACTTTGGGCGGCGACATTCCAAATCAATACTTCGCCATTTTGCCCTGGGCGGCCTCCGGCGGCGGCGAGACGTTGGCCGTCGCGGGAAAAGGCCAGTGCGCGGATGGCGTCGGCATGTCCTTCGAGCGTGGCGCGGATGGCCTTGGTGACTGGGTGGAGCAAGTCGACAACGTGGCTTCGCCCGACGGCGACCTCAGTGGAGCGGGGACGCCAAGCCAGAGAGAAAAGGGGCGTGTTCTCGCCCGCGGCCTTGGCTTTGAGCATGGCAATTTCAGCGGTGGTTGGTGGTGTGGCGCCATTGGCGATCCACTGACGCACCACCTCGATCTCGGGGGCGCTCAAAACCTTACCGTCCATGGGCATGGCGGGCTGGCCTTCGCCCATCAGCATAGTGTAGAGTCGGCTCGCCTTGGGGTCGCCGGGCACGACAATCGTGCCGTGGTTTCCGCCGTTTTGGACGCCTTCCCACGTCTCAATGTCGAGCGAACCCATTTTGGTGCCGGAAGCATGGCAGCCGAGGCAATGCTGCTGCCAAATGGGGTAGACGTCGCGCACGTAGTTTTGCGCATGCAAGCTGCCCAGCGAGACGATGGTCGCGAGAGCGCCTAACGACCGCACTTACGGATTTCCTCGCAAAATGCAGGCATGGCCGTAAGTTTACCACCTGCTCTACAATAGAAAGTTCGCTCATGATTCAGATCAACGCAACGCTCACCCCCGCCTCGCTGATGCCCAAGATCGGTCGGCTGTGGCAAGTTTCCGCCCCCAAGATCCGCTCGATTGAGGCATCCTATGTTCCCGGCAAGGCGACGCCCGTGTTTACCGTGGCGGGCCAATATACGGCACGCGGCTGGACGGAGTGGACGCAGGGCTTTCAGTACGGCGGAGCGATTCTGCAATTTGACGCGACCGGAGAGCAGGAATTTTTGGATTTGGGCCGGGACCGCACGTTGCACCTGATGGCCCCGCACCTTTCGCATATGGGCGTGCATGACCATGGCTTCAACAATGTCTCCACTTACGGGAACCTGCTGCGCCTTTGGCACGAGAACCGGCTGGGCGGGCAGGCCATGTGGGAACGGCATTTTCTGGAATTAGCTTTGAAGCTGAGCGGGGCGGTGCAGGCCGCGCGCTGGGCCGACGTAGAGGATGGCGGATTCATTTACTCCTTCAATGGGCCGCATTCGCTATTTGTCGATACGATTCGTTCGCTGAGGTCATTGGCGGTGGGCCATCGATTGGGGCATGTGCTGATGGGCGAAAACGATCGCCGTATTTCTTTGCTGTCGCGGCTGATCGAGCATGCCCAAGCCACGGCGGCTTACTCGGTATATTACGGCGAAGGCCGCGACGCTTATGACTTGCGCGGGCGTACGACGCACGAGGCTGTTTTTAATCGCAACGATGGCCGGTTTCGCTGTCCGAATTCGCAGCAAGGCTATGCGCCGTTTTCCACCTGGACCCGTGGCCTGGCCTGGGCCATGTGTGGCTTCGCCGAGCAACTCGAATTTCTCACCACCGTGCCTGACTCCGACTTAGTGGAATTTGGTGGCCGGGCCGCGGTCGAGGCCTGGATGCGCAAGGCGGCCGAGGCCACCTGCGACTTCTATATTGAGCAATCGCCGACGGACGGCATTCCCTATTGGGATACGGGCGCGCCGGGTTTGGCGAAGATGGGTGATTACCTCGGTCGCCCGTCTGATCCTTTTAATGACCACGAACCGATTGACTCTTCCGCCGCCGCTATCGGAGCGCAGGGCCTACTGCGCCTGGGCGCGTGGCTGCGGGGCCGGGGCGAGGATGGCACTAAATATATCCAAGCTGGACTTACTGTGCTCGATACGTTATTTGGAGAGCCTTATCTGAGCACTGACCCGAGTCACCAAGGGCTGATTCTGCATTCCATTTATCATCGTCCTAACGGGTGGGACTATGTGCCGGGTGGCAGTAAGATTCCGCGTGGCGAGAGTTCGATGTGGGGGGATTATCATGCGCGCGAAGTGGCGCTGTATGTGCAGCGGCTGGCTACGGGCAAGCCGTATTTGACTTTTTGGAGTTAGCCTGCAGGGTGACGCGGTGGCTGATTGAGGCGGAGGCAAAGTTTGTGCGAGTGAAGTGCTTACGTTGTCTGAAACGACATTTGTTTTGGCGTTGCCTAGTGACATGAATCAGCGCGGAATGCCGAAGGAAGCAATGGTGGTGCCGATAGGGAAGTTCGGGTGATCGCCGAAGATTGGCGGGTCGGCTTCGGGGAATTCAGATAGGTGGGATTATTGGCGATTGTTAAAGTGCCATCGAAGCTCGCCAGTGCAGCCGGATACCAAGGTTCGGAATCGAGCGCGGGAGTTAGTGAAGGCGAAGATTTTGGCAGTTTTGTTTGACCAAGGGCGTGTGGCCAGGGCGCGCTAATTTGTGCCGGAAATCCTCAGCATAAGCTCGACCGCGCGAACAACGTCAGCATAGTAGCCTTTCACGGCAGACATGGAGAGTTGAGACCTGCCGCCGTGAGCGATCATATGGCGATTTGCGACGATACTGTTGACCGCGTCCGAAATCCTGCCGTCGCTGCTTCTGCGCAAATCTTCCTCCCAGGTTTTGCTGAAGGCACCGAACATCTCAAGGATTTTTCCCATTTTCGGATTGTGAAATGATCTCAACTCTGAGGATATGAAATTGTTTATGTATTCGTCGCTTCGCTTACGGCAATAGTCTGAGAGGCATAACTCTACCGAGTTTTCAAGAAAACCACAAACCAGAACACAGAGGTATTTCGCCCAATGGGCGAGTAACTCCGGATCGTCAGCTAGGTCACTTGCTTTGTCGAAAAGCGCATCCAGGCGCTTTTGCTGGGCGTCTATCTCCTTGAGGGAACTCATGGAATCGATGCAAAAGCGCCTTCTGCCAAGCGTATCCGCTCTTTGACTCTTTCCTCACCGGCGGTTCCACGCCCACAAGCCTCAAGAAACTTCGGATCCTTAACCAAGCGGCCGTACGCCTCGCGCAGTTGCTCCTGATCTAGATTGGGATTTGCACTGAGCCGGCGGGCGACCCCTACCATTACAGAATCGAAGACTGCCGCATTGAGCGCTCGCGAAGGTCGAAAAGCCTCGTGTCCAATCGCTTGAAATATTTCGTTCACGGTTACCGCGAATAGCCGAACCATAGACGCAGCGAGAGCGGGCACTAGATCCTTATGTTCTTTCATAAAGCGATTTAGAAAGAAAACCAGCGGACTCTTGTAGTTTTGGGAGTCGTAATATAGGGCAAGAAACCGAAGAATCAACTCTTGATCTCTCATCCTAACGTCAACTGGGCCATAGATCGCTCGCCACTGAGGGTCTCTGTTTAGATCTTGCAGAAGCTGACGCATCGGCCCTGAATGAAATACGGCGCTTCGAATCTCATGAGGGGTGAGCTTTTTGCCGCCAGAATTCAGCCGTTCAAAAACCTGGTAGACGCCGCTCTCGTCGTCAGTTGGCTCATCTTGCTTAAATACCGTCGCATGGAGAATTGCATCATCCAGCCGGCGACGGTCTTCGTCTCGAAGAGTCTGGTAGGTTTTTCCTTCAAAACTCTTGTCGACCCCTCGAAGTGAGAAGGCTACTTGTGTTGGCTCCCACATTCCGTCATAGAAGTATTTTAAGGAGGACAGACGCTGTTGACCGTCGACGACTAATAGCTTGCCGGAATCAGATTCCTTCGATAAGAAGATGCTGGGGACCGGGAGGCCTAAGAGTAAGGATTCTACAAAACGAGACGCGTCTTTCAGATCCCAAACGAAGCCTCGTTGGAACGAAGGCACATAAATCGACCCATCGCGAAGCCGTTTGACCAAGCTATCGACCGGATAATCCGCGCCGTAGCTTGAGATCGCGTAACGATGAGGTTCAATCTCTCGTTCATCATCCTCGCTTCGGCGATCATCGATCTCGATTTCATTTTCTGGAAGCGTCGTCATGGGTCATCCCTTAGTCTACAGCGTGTTTCGGCCCGCAGGGCGCAGCGCATCGAAAGCTTTAGTATTCTGGAAGCCGATGACGATTGTGGATCACTTGGAATGCTCCTATACGGGGACCCGGTATGAGGCGGGGAAGCTTCATAACTTGAGTGCGGAGGGTTGGCCGCTGCTGGTGCGGTATGACTTGCCGAAGGCGCGGGAGAGTTGGAACCGGGAGTGGATTGCGGATGGTCCGCGGAGCATGTGGCGGTATGCGCCGGTGTTGCCGGTGAAGAACCCGGCCAACATTGTGTCTTTGGGCGAGGGGTGGACGCCGTTGGTGCGGACGCCGCGATTGGGGGAGATGTTAGGGGCGGAGCAGTTGTGGGTGAAGGACGAGGGCATCAACCCTACGGGCAGTTTTAAGGCGCGGGGGCTATCCTGTGCGATTTCGATGTGCAAGGAATTGGGTGTGAAGAAGGTGGCGATTCCATCGGCCGGGAATGCGGCGAGCGCGATGGCCGCCTATGCGGCGGCGGCGGGCATGGAAGCGCATATCTTCATGCCGCAAGACGTGCCGCAGGCAAACTACATCGAGTGCAAGAGCTTTGGCGCGCATGTGACGTTGGTCAATGGCCTGATTAGCGATTGCGGGCGGATCGTGGCCGAGCGCAAGGATGCTGAGGGGTGGTTCGATGTGAGCACGCTGAAGGAGCCTTATCGGATTGAAGGCAAGAAGACCATGGGATACGAGCTGGCCGAGCAGATGGGGTGGACTTTGCCGGACGTGATTTTCTACCCGACGGGCGGCGGCGTGGGGATGATCGGGATGTGGAAGGCGTTTGAGGAGATGGAGCAACTGGGCTGGATTGGGCAACGCCGGCCGAAGATGATTGCGGTGCAGGCGACGGGTTGTC
>JAYVUQ010000681.1:0-3109 GCA_043787785.1 Bryobacteraceae bacterium | reverse complement strand
GCCCCAAGTTGAACGCGTTCGTAACGCCCGTCATCGGCTCAAAACAGATAAATTTACGCCCCGGCGGCGCATACACCACCGCCACGGGATACTTGGGCCCGTAAATCACGCTTACCTTTTGCTGCTTGCCCTTCACCCAGAACTCGGTGCGACCCTGCGGGCCGGCGGATAGGTCAGTGTAAACGTCATCCAGCGCTACGCCGCTCAAACTAAGGGGGCCCGTGAACGACGTCGCCTCCTTTGCCCCCGTCGGCGTCAGCGTCTTCGACAGCAGCACTTTGCTTTGCACCGGCAAATGCACCTGCCACGCATCCCGCGGCGCATCGCTCACCTGAAAATACGGGTGATACCCCAACGATAACGGCATCGGCTGGCTCGACAGGTTTTCCACGGTCGTGCTTACTTCCAGTTCGCCGTTCGATAACCGGTAAGTCATCTCCAAGTTATGCGCAAACGGAAACTGCGCCATCCACGCCGGTTCGCGCCAAAACTCCAGCCGGCTGGTGACCCAGGCCGCCTGATCATTCGCCTCTACCCGGACTACCTTCCAAGGCGCATACATAACTAACCCGTGAATCGGCTGTTTCGCCCCGTCCAACCGGACATTCCCCAACTCTGGATTCAGTTGATACTTTTGCCCATTCGCATAGTAAGTCAACCCGTCGATCCGGTTCGCCCAGGGTGCCAGGAACGGATTTCCCAAATTCGCCGGTTTGGCTTTGAATTCCGCCAAAGTCTTATACGGCGACCAGAATATTTCCTGCCCGTTTACCTGGTAGGAGTAAGAGTTATTCCCCAGGCTCGGCACGATCTTGACTTCCTGATGGCGCACCTCGTCCTTTAAGGTGACTGACTCAATCCCCTCAACCAAGCCTCGGGAGGCGGAATATTTATTGGCGGCAAACATAGGTAATAGGCAAAGCAGGAGCGTAAGCAAGCGCATAGGCTTGCAGAGTATCATAAGCGGTCAACGGTCACCAGCGTCAGGTCGTCGGTTGTTTCGCCCGCGCACCAGGCCAGCACGGTGGCTGCAATTTCGTCCATCGGCATGCGCGAGCGGGCCAAATCCGTCAGCCGCGTCTCGCCAAATTCGTTATCCAGATCCGTGGGCGGCACCGCCTCGGTAATGCCGTCGCTAAAGAGCACCAACCGGTCCCGGGCGCCCAGTTCCGTCGAAGCACCGCTGTAAACGGCCCCGGGAATGATCCCCAGGATGAGGCCTGTCGCTGCCAACTCTTCGAGCGAGCCATCGGCGCGCAACAACAACGGCGGATTGTGCCCCGCATTGACGTACTCCAGCAAACCTGTCGCCGGGTCCAGCACGCCATAGAAGAACGTCACGAAGCGGTTGCCTAGCTTTTTGGCGCACAGTAACCGGTTGAGCCGGTTCACCATCGCAAGCGGGGTGGGCGACTCTTCAGCCAGTAAGTGTACCGCCGTCTGCAACGACGACATCAGCAACGCCGCTGGCATGCCTTTTCCGGACACGTCGCCCACCAAAATCGCCATCCGCCCATCCGAGTAAGGCACAAAGTCGTAATAGTCACCGCCCACGGTGCGGCACGGCAGGTTATAGCCTTCAAGCAGGTAACCGTCCATCACCGGCGCGGTGCCGGGAAGTAACTTTCTTTGTAACTCCGCCGCCTGCTCCATGTCTCGCAATAAAGCCGCTTCTGCAATTTCCACTTCGAGTAACCGCGCTTGCTCAATCCGGATCGCCGCGATATTGGCTAACACCGTCAATAAGCTCAGGTCCTCGGGAGTAAATGGCCGCACAAAGCCGGACCCATCCACATACAAAAGCCCAATCACCCGGTCAGACGTCTGCAGGGGCACCGCCAGCAGAGAACGAATCTGCTGCTGCACAATGCTCACCTGTTCGCGCAGCGCCGCATCCAGCAGCGTATCCGGCACCAACAGACTCTTGCGCTCGTCCATCACCTTCATACGCACAAAGGTCGAGATTTCAAAGTTATCGCCCCGTGCGGCTTGCACCACCAACTGCGTGCCGTCCCAGGTCATCAGCACGCCGCGCGAAGCTTCCACGGCATCGAGGGCCAAGTTCAGGATCATGCTGAACAGTTCCACCAGCGGCCGGTGGCCCGATAGTTCCTGCCCGGCGCGCACCAGCGCATCCACTTGCCGCGCCAAGCCGCTGGGCGAAGCGGCCGTCGATAACGCGCCCGCCAGCGAAGTGAAGATAGTACCCTGCGGAGCCATGCCGCTCGGCGAAAACACGACCGTCCGGTCTCGCGGCGGAGAAAACGCCAAAGTCAATTGGCCACAGGTGATCAAATCCCCGGATTGCAAGCGGACCGACCCTTTGAGTGCCTGCCCGTTCAGTAAAGTGCCGTTCTTGCTGCCGAGTTCGCGCACATTCCAGGCAGACCCCTCGCGCTCAAACAACACATGCTGGCGCGAGAGGCCAATGTCATCGGGAAAGCTCAGGTCATTGGTACCCGCGCGGCCCAACGAATACAGATCTTTCTCCAACGGCAGACTGCGGCGTTCGCCATCGCTCAGGCGGATTTCCAGGTGTTCAGTTTCCACGGGTAGTAATCCTTGAGCTTACTGCAATTACTATGGGGGGTACAGATGAAAATCTTTCTCTATTTCATCGGCAAGCCTCGCGACGCCCTGCTGAACGCCTTTGCCGCCGAATTCATCAAACGCACTACCCGCTTCGCCCCCTGTGCGATGCGCGAAATCGACCCCGCCCGCTTTGACCTGTTCGCCAAACACGCCTCCGCCCGCAAAATCTTCCTGGACCCGGCTGGCAAACAGCTCGATTCCACTCAGTTTTCCCAGATCTTCGCCCATCAGGAACAACACGGGCAAGACCTCGTCTTCCTCATCGGCGCCCACGACGGCCTCACCGCCGACCAACGCTCCCGAGCCGACCAACTTCTGTCGCTGTCTCCCCTCACCTTCACCCACGAACTCGCCCGCGCCATCCTTGCCGAGCAGATCTACCGCGCGTTCACCATGCTGCGCAATCATCCCTATTCGCGTTAACCGAAGAGGCGCGGATCGAACACGAACGTACCCACTTCGATGAGTAGCCGGAAGAAGTCGGCATGGGTGGGGTTGAATAGATAGTTGAATTCAC
>JAYVUQ010000680.1:0-4268 GCA_043787785.1 Bryobacteraceae bacterium | reverse complement strand
GCGGAAACCTGGGCCAAGTTGCCTTCCACTTCCGCGAGTTGTTTACGGACGGCTTCGGCGTCCTGGGCGTTCGGTGCCAGCTTCAGATAGAGCTTCATGTTTTCGGCGGCGCCAGAGAAGTCCTGCTTCTGTGCCAGCACAATGCCGAGGACATGGGCAAGCTTCGGCAAGCGCTTCTGGCCGTCGAGCTTGATGCCCTCGCGTGCCGACTTCTCGGCCGCGTCCAAATCTTGCAGGTTGACACTGGCGACGGAGTGGTAGAAGTAGGCGACGGGAAAGTCGTAGGGGTTCAGCTTGATCGCGCGGCCGGAGGTTTCGGCTACCTCTTTCCACTTGTTCTCTTTCGCGTACAGGCCAGCTATCTGCAGGTACGGCTTGATGTACTTGGCATCCGCCGCCACACTCTTTGCATAGGCATCGGAGGCTTCGGCGGCGCGGTTCTGACGTTCATGCAGGATGCCCAGTTCGTACCACGCTTCAGCATATTTGGGATAGAGCGCGACGGCACTTTCCAGTTCCTTCTGGGCCTCGGCGGGCTTCTTAGCCTTGGCAAACTTCATCGCTTTCTCGAGCGACTTCCTCGCGTCCTTTGGCGCCAGCAGCGAGGTGCCGCTGGAAGTGAAGCCCTCGACGTTGGCGCGCCGGTGCAGGATGATGGTGCCGATGTTGGGGTTATCCAGCGTCCGGCGCCCCGCGAGGGTGATGATATCCGAACGGTAGCCGGCGAGGTTGGCGCGAATTTCGCAGCCCATCAAATCGCGTTCCGTCACTCCGTTTCCGCCGCCGGGCATGCGATTCATATTACCGGCGGGACGTTCGCCGAAGCCGCCACCGCCGAAAGAGTCCTCGGTGTTGCTGTAGCTGGCGTCGGCCATCGTGGCTTGGTTCTTGCCCACTTCAAAGCTGAAGTGGCCCTTGGAATCGGTGTAACCCTCCGGACGCGGCGAGCCATTGCAGACGCGTTCAATCACTACTTGCTCTACCGGAGCCGTGCCGTCGTCCAGCATCACTTTGCCGGAGATGAAGATCGGGCGCGGGCCCATATCCGGAAACTGCGTCCGGTCGCTCGGGTTTTGCCCCGGTGTGGTGCGGCCCGGAAAGGGCGATGTCGTGCTGCCAGGGTTCGGCGAGGTGACACCCCCGCCACCACCGCCGCCAGCATTGCCGCCGCCACCTCCGGTCGGCGCCGGGGCCGGCGCGCTTGGTTCCTGTGCCAGCAGCAAGCCGGTGAGGGCTATTTGAAACATCGTCGCCAGAGTTTTGATTGCCATATGCCGCACCTCAAGTGGATTTGCCGCAAGTATGACACACGCTTTGCTGAAGGAGTACGGGGTGGCGCGGCGACGGTTTACTTAAAAACTCGCACGTTCCGTATGAGTTCCGAAGGCGCGGCGAAAGACATCGCAGATTTCTCCCACCGTCGCATAGGCTCGCACGGCCTCTACAATATGGGGCATGGTATTGCCTCGCCCCTCCGCAGATCTCGCCAGGGCATCGAGCGCCACCGCGACCTTCAGCCCATCCCGCTCAGCCTTTACTTTCGCCAGGCGCTCCCGCACGAATACTGACGCCGATTCGTCGATCTTCAGCAACTCCATTCAGGCTTCCTGCGCGGACGCAAAAGCATTCACCCCCACTACCTTCCGCTCGCCGGATTCCACCTCAGTTTGGTACTGATAGCTGGCCTTGGCGATCTCGCCCTGCGGGTAACCCTTTTCGATCGCCGCGATCATGCCTCCCATGTCGTCAATCCGCTGGATATAGTCATTGGCCGCGCTCTGCATCTGCGAGGTAAGGCTCTCGACAAAGTAACTGCCGCCCAGCGGGTCGGCCACCGAGGGAATGCCACTCTCATGCGCGATGATCTGCTGCGTGCGCAGGGCGATCGTGGCGGCTTCCTGGCTGGGCAAGGCGTAAGCTTCGTCGAGCGAGTTCGTATGCAGTGACTGCGTTCCGCCCAACACGGCGGCCAAGCCTTGCAGTGCCGTCCGGATGATGTTGTTGTAAGGTTGCTGCCAAGTTAACGAGCAGCCCGCAGTTTGGGCATGAGTCCGGAGCTTCCAACTGCGTTCGTCCTTGGCGGAGTAACGGTTCCGCATGACGTCCGCCCAAATGGCCCGCGCCGCGCGGAATTTGGCAATTTCCTCGAAAAAGTCATTATGAGCATTAAAGAAGAAGCTTAGGCGCGGCGCGAAGCTATCCACCGGCAGCCCTCGCTCCAAGGCCCACTCCACATATTCCATCCCGTTGCGCAGCGTGAATGCCAATTCCTGAACCGCCGTCGATCCGGCCTCCCGGATGTGATAGCCGCTTATGGAAATTGGGTTAAATCGAGGGGTATGGCGCGTCGCATACTCGATCACATCGGTTACCAGGCGCATGGATGGACCCGGCGGATAAATATATTCTTTCTGTGCAATATATTCTTTGAGAATGTCATTTTGCAGCGTTCCCGATATCTTCTGCCAGTCCGCCCCCTGCTGCTCGGCCACCACCAGGTACATGGCCCACAAGATCGGCGCGGGTGAATTGATGGTCATAGATACTGTAACTTCGTCGAGGGGAATGCCGTCGAAGAGCGCCTCCATATCGGCCAGCGAGGAGATGGACACGCCGCATTTACCTACCTCCCCTTGCGCGGACTCGTGGTCGGCATCGAACCCCATCAGGGTCGGCAAATCAAAAGCCACAGAGAGGCCGGTTTGCCCCTGGCTCAGCAGATACCGGTAGCGCTGGTTGGTCGCTTCCGGTGTTCCGAATCCAGAGAACTGCCGCATCGTCCACAATTTGTCTCGGTAGAGACCAGGGTAAATGCCGCGCGTATAGGGGAATTCTCCGGGTGCCGGCTTACTGTGCCCAGCGACGTCGGCGGAGGTGTAGAACGGTTTCAAGGGAATTCCGCCAAGGGTCCCATACAGACGCGATACACCAGGGGGCTTAATCTTCACCCCTCATTTACTACCACAATCTCGATGTCAAAAGTCGCGTGACTAGTCTAGTATCGCGACCTGTTTGGTTTGTACTATGGCCATCTGACGTCCTGCGAGCCCGTCGCGGAAGCGGCGGGTTACATTCAGCATCAAACACTGACAATAAAACGTTTATACGATGGAATATCGGGGAATGCAACCCGCCGCTTACGCAACGGGCTCGACATGAAGCCGAATACAGACAAAGTACATTTCACACGGCAAAGCACTAGCTTAAACTCAGCGGATCGACATCAATCACCAGGGCCGTCGCCCCCCACTTGTGTTTCAGGGCGTGCTGCCGAATCTTGAGTAAGATCTCGGCGAGTAACTTGCGGCTGGAGGTCTTCAGCAGTAGCTGATAGCGAAACTCATTGCGCAACCGCGCCACCGGTGCCTCTGCCGGGCCCAACACGCGCATGTTCACCGGTGGCGGATCGAGTAAGTTGGCGATCTCGCCGCTCATGCGCAGGGCTTCTTCTTGCTTCTCGTGCCGCAGGACGACGTTGGCCAAGGCCGCAAACGGCGGATAGCGCATGAAGCGGCGGAACTCGATCTCTTTCTCGAAGAACCGGGCGTAATCTTGCGCGGCGGCGCATTCGATGGCGTAGTGCTCCGGATTGATAGTCTGGATGATCACTTGCCCGGGCAGGTTGCCGCGACCGGCGCGGCCAGCGGCTTGCGTTAGTAACTGGAAGGTACGTTCGGCGGCGCGGAAATCTGGCAGGCCGAGACCGATGTCGCCGGAGACAATGCCCACCAGGGTGACGTTGGGAATGTCGTGGCCTTTGGCGATCATCTGCGTGCCCACCAGAATGTCGAAGTTCTTGTCGCGAAAGCCTTGCAGGATGGTCTCGTAGTGCCGCTTGGTAGTGACCGTGTCACGGTCCATCCGCGCGATGCGGGCGCGAGGAAAGAGGCCGTGCAGTTCGTCTTCTACCTTCTCGGCGCCGGTGCCCAGAAAGTAGATGTGCTCGCTACCGCACTTGGGGCACTTCTCCGGGATGCGCTCGGCGTGGCTGCAATAGTGGCACAGCATGCGGCGGTCCCGCCGGTGAAACGTGAGGGCCACCGCGCAGTTGACGCAGGTGACGCGCTCGCCACAACTGCGGCAGGCCACCGAGGTCGAAAAGCCCCGGCGATTCAGCAGCAGCATCACCTGCTCGCCATCGGCCACGCGCTGTTCGATCAGCTCGACCAGGCGGCGCGAGAACGTGGCGTTCTTCTTGCTTTCGAGGAACTCGATCCGCATGTCGACCACTTCCACCTCGGGCATCGGCCGCTGTTCAATGCGCTCCG
>JAYVUQ010000679.1:0-3288 GCA_043787785.1 Bryobacteraceae bacterium | reverse complement strand
TTTCTGCGGGCGCGTGGCGTACTGCTATATGTCGATGGTACGCAGGGCGCGGGGGCGTTTGAAATCGATTTACGGCTCGTAGATCCTGACTTATTCGCGGTGCATGGCTATAAGTGGATGAATGCGCCGAACGGGATTGGCTTTGCGTATGTCGCGCCGCGGCTGCGGGCGTGGTTGCCGCCGACGGTGGTGGGTTGGCGCAGTGACCGGGGTTGGCGCGAGGTTAATAACCTGAACCACGGGGCGCCGGTATTATCGGATAAGGCCGAGAAGTATGAAGGTGCCATGCTGGCTACGGCGTTGTTAGTCGCCTTTGAAGCCAGTGTCGATTTGTTTTTGGAACTGGGTTTACCCGCGATTGAGGCGCGGACGTTGGGCTTGTCCGGCTTGGTGCGGGGGCGGCTGCGCGAGTTAGGGGCGTCGTTTGCCGATGATGGGCCAAGCCCCATCGTCGCGGCGCGCTGGGGGCATCGGGAGGCTGCTGGGTTGGCGACGGCGCTGAAGCAGAAGCGCATTCTGGTGTCGGCGCGTCATGGGCATTTGAGAGTATCCACGCATTTCTATAATGATGAGCGGGACGTTGAGTATTGTCTGGCTGAACTTGCGAAGCTGTTATGAAGGATTGGCACAAGCACGGGTTAGCGTTGGTGCTGCTGGCGGCGCTGAATCTCGGCCTTTGGGGACGGCTGTATTCGCCCCTGGACCATGCCTTTCCAGATGGCGAGGCAGCGTCGGCGGCAATTACCAGATTTATTAGCGAGAATCCGAATCCTTGGGGCTGGAATCCGACTTGGCATGGCGGACAACCGACGCAGCTTACGGCGCTTCCTGCGTTTCACTATGCGGCGGCGCTGGTGGCCAAGTTGGGGAATGAGCCTGCTTACGCCCACCGGATGGTTGCGGTGACACTGGCGCTGGCGGCTCCGTTGGCAATCTACGGGATGGTGACGGCAATGGGCGCACCGTGGCTTTTTGGTTTGTTTTGTGGCGTGGGTCTAACGGTGCTATCGCCGCTCCGTCTCATCACTGTTGGGCCGATCTCGTTTCTTCCGGCCCGGCTGATCTACCTCGAGCAGGCGGGCGATGCCTCTTTCCTGGCTGGCTTGAGTTTGGTGCCGGTGGCAATTGCTCTCATTTGGCGGGCCGCTCGCGACCATTCGCCGGTGGTCTTGCTCCTCGCCGTGATAACGATGGCGGCCATCATCTTAACCAGCGGTCAAGCGACTTTGGTGCTGATGATCGTCCTAGGCATGCTGGAGCTAACGATGCTCGGCATCGCTGGCGAGTACCGATTTTCACATCGCCAGGTGTTTTTTGCAAGCACCTGGGCTTACTTATTGGCTTGCTTTTGGGTGACGCCGGCAACCTATGCAAACTTGATGGGATGGCCGCAGCCGATCATCGTGCCGAGGCTGTTAGCCGGGGCCGTCCTGGTGCGCCTTTTGTTCCTTAGCCGCCGAAAACCTCTGCTTTGCCTGCTTAGCCTTTCGCTTTTTGCGTTCGGTTTCGTGAGTTACTCGACAAGCGAGTGGGCGATGCTGTTGGTTCTGGAGCTCGTTCTACTCTTGGTTGTATTTGCGGCTGTTTGGTGGTGCGTGGGCCAGCAGCGCTGGAGCTATCGCTTCGGAGGCCTCGTCGTCGTCGTACTTCTCGCTGTCACGTGTATCAATATTCCCGTGGTTTATTCATGGTCGCGGTTTCGCCCTTTTGGATACGACTGGACAGGAGGGGTGCGAACTGAACGACTGAGGTTGACCACGGCGAAGGCTACGAAAAGGGAATTTCAGAAATGGCGTGGTGACTGGGGAATGCGGCCCCCGAGCCGGTCGGATGAATTCAAGATCACTCGCTGGCTGGTTGAGCACCCGCCGCGGGGGCGGATTCTTGTCGAGACCAGTACGCATCTCTCGTTGGCGCTGCGCTTGAATGCTTGGGTCCCGTTTGCGCAGTCCAGCCAAAATGGCTTCGCGAATAACCCTACGGCACCGGAGAGCCTTGGCACCGAGTATGTCGTTGAGGCCAGCTCGGCGGGCCGTGAGTTTCCCGTTGCTTATCGGGTAGGCGGTACGACTGTCTATCGAGTGCCGTTTCTCTCGTTGGCTGAGACAGACAAAGGTGTTTCTCTCGATACCAACTGGCTTACTGCCAGTCACAGCCAAATCGCCGGTGACTTCGCCGCTGGCGAATCAGTTACGTTGAAAGTCAATTTTCATCCTGCTTGGCGAGCAACGCAGGCCGGGCTGAGCGTGCCAATCACCCAAGGTCGTCTGGGGTTCATGCATCTAGCGCCTACAGGCAGTGGACCCATCGACCTCGAATTCAATGGTACTCCCGAGCAACATATCTTCGGTTATGTAAGTGGCTTTGCCTGGCTGGCCAGTTTCGCTTATGTGGTTATTGGGAGACGGCGGGGGTGAAGTTACTTATCGAGGTGGTGAAGCTGTTCGGGCGGGCACTTTGGAGCGCCCATACCGATGGCTGTTATGCGATTGCGAAGGCGGCGGCTTATTCGGGGTTGCTTTCGTTCTTCCCGGTGCTGACGACGCTGACGGCGATCCTGGTGCAGGCAAATGCCAAGTCAGTATCGAGTAACTTGGCGAGGTTTTTCTTTGAGGTGGTGCCGCCGGGTTCGGAGGAGTTTGTCCTTTATGTGTTTTCGGAGCGGGGCACGCGGCCGGTTTGGCTGCTAGTGGTCGCGACTTTGCTGGCGATTTGGGCGGCTTCGGGGGTGATGGTGAGTTTGATGGATGGGTTCCAGGCGGCTTACCGGGTGCCGAATACGCGGAACTTTTGGCGGCAGCGGGGGATTGCCATTCTGCTGGTATTTGTGGTGGCGTTGCCGGCGATCGGCGCGTCGGCTTTTCTGTTTTTCGGGGAGGCGGTGGAACGCACGGTGCTGGTGAGCTTAGGTTATCAGGCGACGGCGATTGCCGGCGAATTGAGATGGGTAAGCGGATTGGTGCGTTTGCTGATCACCTTTGGCACCGTCGTTTTCGTGACGGCGATGCTATACCGGTTTGGCCCCTCGCGGACACGTTCGTATCGACGGCTTTGGCCCGGGGCGGTGGTGGCAACTTTGCTGTGGTTACTGGCTACGACGGCGTTCAGTTGGTATGTGCAGAATATTGGGAGTTACAACGTACTTTACGGCAGCATTGGCGCGGTGATTGCGTTGCTGGTTTGGCTTTACTTACTGGCGGGCATTGCGCTGGTGGGTTGCGAGTTTAATGCCGAGGGTGAGCGCGATTGCCGGGCGGGGAAACGGCTGCTGATTTTTAGTTAGTTGCG
>JAYVUQ010000678.1:0-11510 GCA_043787785.1 Bryobacteraceae bacterium | reverse complement strand
GGGGATGTCTTCCGTCCGGTCTCGCAGGGCCGGTACCGTCAACTCCAGCATAGCCAGGCGATAGTAGAGGTCCTCTCGAAAGGTACGGGCGGAGATCATTTCGCGCAAATTCCGATTGGTGGCCGCCACGACGCGAACGTCCACCGGGATCGACTTCGTGGATCCCACGGGACGGATCTCCCGGGTCTGCAAAACGCGGAGCAGTTTGGCTTGGGCACTCAGGGGCAGTTCCCCGACTTCGTCCAGAAACAAAGTGCCGCCATGGGCGGCCGCGATCAGACCGGAGCGGTCTTGAGCAGCACCTGTAAAGGAGCCTTTCACATAGCCAAACACTTCGCTTTCAAAGAGGCTGTCCGCGAAGGAGGCGCAATTGCAGGAAATATAAGGCCCTCGCGCCACGGGACTTCGATCATGAAGTGCACGGGCAGCAAGCTCCTTGCCCGTCCCGGTTTCTCCAATAACGAGAGCGGTGCGGTAGTGGGGAGCCACGCGTTCGATGCGGGAAAAGAGCGTCGTCATTGCTGGCCCGTTGCCGATCATACCTTGCCAGCCACTCGCGTATGCCGTATCGCGGCCTCCTGGAAGTTCCAGCCACCGGCTAACCCGCTGCCGAAATGCTTCCACCGGAAAGGGCTTAGTAATGTAGTCCAAGGCTCCGCTCCGGATGGCTTCCACCGCGACTTCTGTCGAGTACTCGGCAGTGAGCAGAATCACATTGGCCGACGGATCGATGGCGAGCAATTCGGCCAGTGACTCCAACCCATACTGGTCCGGCAGATGAAGGTCCAGTAACACTAACCGCGGATGGAAACGCAGGAATTGCTCGCGGCCCTGCGTGGCATCTCCGGCCGTAATGATGCACAGGGGGAGCCCAGCGAGCGCCTCTCGTGCCAGTTCGAGCGCCAATGGCTCGTCGTCTATCATGAGCAGGATCGGTTCCAAACGGGACGCCTTCGGGGATGGATCCCGACGCGACTTATCGCGAGGTGTATTCATGAGGCCGATCTGCCGCCCGTCGCATTCCATGCACGCAGTTGTCTAGCGATTCGATGGCGATGGCCAGGTAGCGCCGTTGCGTATCGTTGAGTACACCCGCTCTTTCGGTTCGAAGAAGTTCCAAGAATCCGTGCGTCGCGTGAAGCTGGTTCAAAATGTCATGGGCTTCTTTGCCGCGCTTCCGGCCGGACCCTGCGCCCTTGTCAGCCTGGACTAAAGTACTTCTTACTGCCAGCATAGAGGGGTTATCGGAGGTTTTGCCCGCAAACTACAGATGCTGGCGGCGAATTCTCGAAGAGGAGTACTTTATGGCGTAAGGAGATTCCTTTTTTCGTTAATCACCAATATTGCTCGCATTCAAGTGGCCATTGGATTGCTGGTCAGGAGCACGACCGAACTAATTTATCGTTGAGGTACGATGATGGGGGAATGTTGTTTATCGTTGAGGTACGATGGAGAGGGAATCTTGCGATTTTTGGAAGCGGAAGGCGCGAATCTTAAGCGGGTGAGTTTTTGCCCTTCTTCCGGCAATATTTGCCTCGGATTCCGACGCTAATTGGCACCATGGATATAAAAATGAGACCCCCGTCTCAACTACGGAATGCGCTGTTACGCGCTCCCCTAGCAATTGCCGGCCGGGATTCTAGAAACCCGACGCGATTCAAAGGCCGAGAGACCATTCTCATGGTCGATGACTTGGCGATAGTGAGGGAATTCGCTACGGAGGCACTGCGGTCCTTTGGGTACCATGTGATCGCCGTGGGGACCACCGACGAGGCGGTATTGGCGCTGGCCGACCCGAGTCTCGCGGTGGAGGCGCTGGTGACAGACCTGCTCGTGCCTTCGCAGGGTGGCGAGGTGCTCTCCGCCGAAGCGCGGCGGCTGCGCCCCGGCATTAAGATTCTGCTGGTTTCGGGACACGATGAGCGGCTCAGGGCGGCCCAGAGTTCGGAGCAATTTGGCCTCGATTTTCTCGCCAAGCCCTTCGGTCCAGAAGAGTTGGCCTTTAGTTTACGGCGACTTCTCGATACTAAGGTGGCTTCCAGTCCAACGGCTCAGGCGTGCGTTTCTCCCCACCGGGCAGTCGCCAACGAGAACCCGGGTGGACCCGGAATGTCGCCTGAGCGCGACGAGAAAACCAATCGGGGCCAGGCATGAGCTTTCTTACTGGGCCTGATCCGGTGCGTAGTAAGACAAGGTTTGCCACTCGGGCGGCTACCCGGGAAGCGCCATTCGACGACCTGACCGCGCTGGCGGCGGAACTTTTCGAGGTCCCCATTTGCCTAGTAACCCTGCTGGTCGACGGACGGCTGCTCATCAAATCCGGGTTCGGCCTAGGGGCGAACGAGATTCCCTCGCCCCAGCGCTTTTGTCCCGATGCGAGCCAGGGCGAGGATATTCTGGAAGTGGAGGAGACCCTGGAGGACCCGGGGTTGGCGAAACATCCGCTGGTGACCGGTCCCGAGAAGATTCGTTACTACGCCGGAGCGCTCCTGCACACCCCTGAGGGTCTTGCGCTGGGCACCTTTTGCCTCCTCGACCGCCGTCCCCGCAAGCTGATGCCCGCCCAGCGGAAGACCCTCCAGCTGTTGGCGCGCCAAGTGATGGTGCACCTCCAACACCAGCAAAACGCCACCGAACTGGAGCTTCAAAACCAGGATCTCAATGAAACGGCGAGGATCGCTCAGGTCGGCAAATGGCGGTCCGATGTGGCCACCGGTGGGTTGGAGTGGACCGGCATCGTGCACGAGATATTCGGCATCGACGCGCGCGAATTCGGGGGCGATCTCCACAGCCTGCTCGAGGCAGTGCACCCCGCTGACCGCGCAGCGATGACTGCGGCCCAAAACCAAACGCTGTTAGGAATACCGCTCGATCTGGAGCATCGGATCGTTCGCCTCGACGGATCTATCCGGTGGGTGCATGAGCGGGGAGAGCTGGTGAAGGACGCTGGAGCGCCCATCTATGTTGCCGGCACGGTGCAGGACATCACCCAACGCAAATCCCTTTCACGCGATTTGGAGATCCTGTTCGAAATTTCGAATGACCTGATCTGTATCGCCAGCATGGATGGCCATTTTGAACGCGTGAACCCCGCTTTCGAGAGCACGCTAGGCTGGAGCCGCGACGAACTGCTCTCGAAGCCCTTCGAGGAATTTATCGTGACGGAGGATCGGGAACGGACCAAAAAGGAATTCGAACGCTTCGATATGGCTGGTGGTTCGTCCACGCATCGCTTCGAGAGCCGCTTCCTTACTCGCGACGGGCAGATTCGGATCCTGGCTTGGGCGAGCGTCGCTATTCCGGAGGAGTACACGACTTACGGCATTGCCCGCGATGTCACCGATGAAAGGGCTCTCGAGAGGCTGGTCAAGCAATCTTCCGAGCGTATGCAGGAAACGCTCGAGAGTATCACCGACGCCTTCTTTGCCGTGGACCGGGCCTGGCGCATCGTGTTCCTCAATAGTCAGGGGGGGCTGCTCCTGGGTCGAGAGCGGGAGACTCTGCTTAACCGCAACATGTGGGACGAGTATCCCGCGGCGGTTGGTGGCGTTTTTTACGGCCATTATCAAAGAGCTATGACGTTTGGCGAACCGGTGCATTTTGAAGAGTTCTACGAGCCGGTCGGGAAATGGCTGGAAGTGCGCGTGTTCCCTTCGGCCCAGGGCCTCAACATCTATCTACGCGACATCACCGAGCAGAAGCGGGCCGGCGAGCACCTCCGGCTGCTCGAAACCTGTGTCAGCCACCTGAACGATTTTGTATTGATCACGGAAGTCGATCCCCTGGACGAGCCTGGCCCCCGGGTGGTGTTCGTCAACGACGCCTTTATCCGACGGACCGGATATGCTCGCGAGGAGGTGTTGGGCAAGAGCCCTCGGTTCATGCAGGGGCCAAAAACCAGCCGGGCGGAACTCGAATTAGTGCGCGCGGCGCTCGCCAAGCGCGAGCCGGTGCGGGTGGAAGTGGTGAACTACACGAAGGCTGGCCAGGAATTCTGGGTGGAGCTGGATTTGGTGCCTGTCGCTGACGAGACGGGTGCGTGGACGCATTTTGTCGCAATTGAGCGCGACATCACCGCGCGCAAGATGGCCGACGAAGAATTGCGGGCCAACTCCGAGCGCTACCAGATGCTCTTCGACAGTAACCCGCTCCCGTTGTGGGTCTACGACGTCGAAACGCTACGGTTCCTATCGGTGAATGACGCCGCCGTTTGCAAGTATGGCTATTCAAGGGAAGAGTTCCTGGCCCTCACCATTCGCGATATTCGCCCACCAGAGGACATTCCAGCGCTCGAAAACATGGTGGCCGCAAATGCCGTGGGGCCGCGGAATTTGGGGACTTGGAAACATCTCGCAAAGGACGGTCGTTTGCTGACCGTGGAGGTGCACACCCACTTGGTGCGCTTTGCGGAGCGTGCGGCCAGCTTGGTACTACCGTTGGACATTACAGACAATATTCGCCTGGAGGAGCAACTTCGGCAAGCGCAGAAGATGGAGACCATTGGGCGCTTTGCAGGCGGAATCGCCCACGATTTCAATAACCTGCTCACGGTGATCAATGGGTATAGTCAAATGCTGCTCAATCGGGCTTCGCCAAGAGACCAAGAAGACGATCAAGTCCGTATTCAACGGCGAATCCTTAACGCTGGGGAGCGCGCCTCGGCCTTGACGGCCCAACTGCTGGCCTTTAGCCGCCAGCAGGTGTTGCAGCCGAAAACGGTGGCGATCAGCCAGATCTTGAACACGATGGAGCCGACCTTGAAGAGCCTCATCCGAGAGGACATCGAGATTGTTTGGAAGGTGAGCGACGAAATCTTCTTGGTTAACCTAGACCCGTCTCAGTTTGAGCAGGTAATCCTGAACCTGACCGTCAACGCACGGGACGCCATGCCGGATGGCGGCTGCCTCGTGATCGAGACCGGCAGCGCCTACCTCGACGAAACCTATTGCGGAGTTCACGCCGATGTCGCCCCCGGCCTCTACTCTATGGTGAGCGTGCGCGATGATGGGCGTGGGATGTCACCCGAAACGTTGCGGCGGATCTTCGATCCGTTTTTCACGACGAAGGAAATTGGGTCCGGAACCGGCCTGGGTTTGGCCACCGTCTATGGAATCATCAAGCAGAGCGGAGGACATATTAGTGTCTACAGTGAACTGGGATTGGGAACGGAATTCAAGGCGTATTTCCCGGTTGTGGATGGGGAAATATCAGCTTTAAGACAAGAACTAGACGATCTTAGTGAACTGAGCGGTGAGGGAACCGTGTTGTTAGTAGAAGATGATGACGCGGTAAGAGAGTTTGCCAGCAGGATTCTGCGCGCCTGCGGTTATGAGGTGCTGGAGTGCGGCAACGGCCCGGAAGCCATTGTCGAGGCAGAGCGATTTGCCCGTTCGATCGACCTTCTACTAACCGATGTCGTCCTGCCCAAGTTGAACGGGCGCGATCTTGCAGAGTTCATCTCCCGGCGCCACCCCGGGATCAAAGTTTTGTTTACATCCGGCTACACCGAAAATGCCATCCTCCAGCAGGGAGTTCTAGAGCCAGGGCTCAATTTTCTCCCGAAGCCATTTTCTGCGGCGGCATTGGGACAAAAAGTCAAAGTCGTTCTTGCAGCGGCGGTGCGACAGAAGACAATCCTGATTCTCGATGACGAAGCGGGAGTTCGCGACTTGTTTCACGAGGCCTTGCAGGAGGCGGGCTACCTCACCGTCCGTTGCGCCAACGGGCGCGATGCAGTCCGTCATCTCCAGGATCAACCGGTGGATCTTCTCCTTACGGACCTAGTCATGCCGGACCAGGAGGGCATCGAAACGATCCGACAAGCCCGCAGGGATTTTCCGCATCTCAAGATCCTGGCGATCTCGGGCTACGCCGGGGGAGATTACTTGAAGCTCGCGCGAGCTCTTGGCGCGGACGAGACCCTGGCCAAGCCCGTCCAACTGACTGAACTCAGCGAATGCGTCCGGTCCATGATTGGTCGTTAGGAGATTTCTTGGTTCGTTGGGCCAGTTGTCGGCCACGCGGGAAACCGTATCATCTAAGGGCTGCATCGGGTTAGGGGCCGGGCATATGTCGCGCCAGAAACTTCGTGCCCGCACCGCGTAGAGTCAGAGATCGACTGGCCGACCAAGGCTTAAAAAAGTATCGGGTAAGCGTCGTTCTCATCGGTGGCCAAGAATTCGTAGAAGCAGTTTACAGACATCGCAAGTGACGATGGTACCGGACGAGTCCGCCGGCGTGACTGAAGTGGCGCGGCCCTTAGGTGTCGGCGCGCATTCGCCGCATGCTATTCCGCTCGTAATGATTGCCCGACAAATTCGCTAACTGCGACAACGCAAATAACATCGTCAGCACACTCGGTGCACCACGGAAAAGCCAGCATCCGAGCGTAAAAGCTTACCGGCTCCATCCGCAGTGCTGTTTTCGCGGCGCTCGTCGCAGCGGCACTGAAAGTGGAAAAGCTCCGCTTCCGTACCTGAATTGCTGCCGCAGAAAGATCTGGAGCCAAGTGCCCGCTCGTGCAGAATCCGCGGCAGCCGCATTGGCCAATTGGGTCAGCCCCCGAACCACGAAAGTTCTTCCCAAATAGAGCTGATCGGCCTCGCTCCGCCCGAGCCGTCCGAGGTCGACAACCAACGCACCACATGGCCCCCGCTCCGCAGTTCGGCACGGAAATTGCCCGTCAAGCGCTCAACGCCGCCCGACCCGTCGCTGTAATCACTCAGCAGCAGAATCCGCATCAAAGCACGAGCCGCGTCACCGTGATGACCCCACCGCTGACGCGGTGGCCTAGTTAGGCACGGGTAAGTTGGTTACACATCAGGCGGCCAAAGCTGTCGTTAGTTCGCGGGAGACATTGCCGCGGGTGCCGCCATCACCGGGGGTGGAGGCGTTCCTGCTGGTGCGCCGAAGCGGACCGAGACTAGCTTCGATACGCCGGGCTCCTGCATGGTGACGCCGTAGAGAACGGCGGCGGCTTCCATGGTGCGCTTGGCGTGGGTGATGACGATGAACTGCGTCTGGTCTGACATTTCCTTCAGCAGCTTGGTGAGGCGGATGATGTTGGGCTCGTCGAGCGGGGCATCCACTTCGTCCAGGATGCAGAAGGGGCTGGGCTGGTACTTGAAGACGGCCATCAGCAGGGCCATGGCGGTCATGGCGCGTTCGCCGCCGGAGAGCAGCAGGACGTTTTGCAGCTTCTTGCCCGGGGGCTGGGCGACGATGTCGATGCCGGATTCGTGCGACTGGTCCTGGTCGGTTAAGCGCATTTCGCCGACGCCGCCGTTGAAGAGCACGCCGAACATGTGGCGGAAGTTGGTGTTGATGGCGTCGAAGGCTTCGACGAAGCGCTTGCGCGATTCGACGTCGATCTCCTGAATGGTCTTTTCGGTGTCGCGAATGGAATCGAGCAAATCCTGCCGCTGGGTGTTTAAGAAGTCGTAGCGCTGTTGCGCTTCCTCATACTCTTCGAGCGCCTGCGGATTCACGGGGCCCATGGCGTCGATGCGGCCGCGCAGTTCCTGGTACTTCTCTTCGGCTTCGAGGAGGGCGATTTCGTCGGGCTCGGTTTCCATGGCGGCGGCCAGTTCTTCGAGCGAAGTGGCCAGTTCCTTGCGGGCGGTTTCTTCGAGGAACTTGAGCTCGCTGCGCTTTTGCACCAAGCCCACTTCGATTTGCTGGCGTTTCTCCTGGGCTTCGGCGGCGGCAGAGCGCAGGCCCTTGAGGGCTTCGCTGAGCTGGTCGAAATCGGTGCGCTGGGTAGTTTCGAGCTGATGCAATTCAGCCACGCTCGCTTCCACTTCGGCGATGCGTTGGGTGAAGCTGGCGGCGTGGTTGTCGAGCTCGATGTTGTCGGCCAAGAGGCGGGCGCGTTCGACACCGAGCCGCTCCAATTCGCTGGTGAGGCGATGCTGACGGGTGGTGAGTTCCTGCACCTGCTGGTCGAAACGGGCTTTGGCGAAGGTCGCCGAACGCTGGCGCTCTTCGAGACCGGCCAGTTCGGCGCGCAGGCCGGAGTGCTCTTCGTTGGCGCTTTGCAACTGGGCTTGAAGGCCGGTGAGTTCTTCGCGGGCGTGAGCCAGAGATTGTTCGAGCTCGAGGCGCGAGGCTTCCTTGGCTTGGAGTTGCTCTTCGAGCGCCGCCTTTTGGGTGGTGGCGCGCTCACGGTCGCGTGTGAGGCGGTCCAGGTCGAGCCGGGCGACGGAGAGGCGCTGCGACGAGCGGGCATGTTCCTCGGCAAGCTTGCGATGCTCATGGCCCAGGGCCAGCGTCTCCTTCTCTTCCTGTTGCTGGGCGACGCGGACGTGCTCGAGTTGCTCGGAAAGCTTGTGAATGTGAGCATCCAGGCGTTGGACGCGCACTTGGGTCTCCATGAGGTCGCGTTCGCGCTTTTCGCTTTGGATGGTGATCTCGCGTAGCTCCCGCTTCAGGGCCAAGGGGCCACTGGAAGTCTTCTTGCCGCCGCTGACGGCATAGCCGTGATAGCAGACGCCGTCGGGCAGCAGGAAGTAGATATCGGGATACTGGAGGGCGAGTCGCTGGGCGGCTTCGCGATTCTCGGTGAGGAAGCAACGCGAGAGGCGCGGGAGCAGGTCGGCCGGGGCGTGGGTGAGGCCGTTCGTCAGGCGCAGGACGTCGCTCAGGCGGGCGATGATGCCGGTTTCCGGGCCTACGGTGGGCATGGCGACGGCACCGCGATGGAAGTCAGTCTCGGGGTTGGGATGCACCAGGAAGGTGGCGCGGCCATCGAGGTCGCCGCGCATGAGCTCGACGCCTTGCTGCGCTTCGGTCCAGGTCTTGACGACGACGTACTCGAGCTCCTCGTGCAGGAACTCTTCGGTGGCCTTTTCAAACTGGGTATCGACTTCGACAAAGTCGGCGAGCACGCCCACGGGCTTCAGATCGCTGGCTTGCCCTTTGTCGATCGCCTTGAAGAGGCGCTTGACGCTCTCGGTGGTGTAGGCGCGGTGGTTGATGATCTCTTCCAGCGAGTCCTTGCGGGCTTTGAGCCGCGAAGCCTCCTGGCGAGCCTCTTCGAGCAACTTGCGCGCATCGGAGGCTTGCTGCTTGTGGTCGGTGAGGGCGGCCTCCACATCCTTACGCTGGTCGCCGAGCGACTGCAACTGCATCTGGCGCGTGGAGAGCTTGGTGGAGATTTCGCCCTTGATCTCTTCCAGGCGCACCAACTCGCCGGTGGCGTTCTTTTCGTCGCGGGCCAAGCGTTCGCTGTCGCGCGTCATGCCGGCCAATTGGGTTTCGATTTGGGCGAGTTGGTTCTTCAACGTGGACGCTTCGCCCAGCATCTTCAAGACGAGTTGGCGGGAGCCTTCGAGTTGGCGCTCCTGATTTGAAAGATCGGCCTGGAGTTGCTGCCGTTCCTGCGAAGCGGCGGCCAAGCGGGCGCGGGCCGTCTCGGCGCCCAGCGTGATCTCGGCGACGATCGCCAATTGAGAGGCGACTTCGAGCTCAATCGCGGCCAGCCGCTGCTCGATGGAGGCCGTTTCGCCTTCGCCGTCGGCGAGGCGCTTTTCCATCGTGTCCACTTGCGTCTTCTGGCTGAATAGCTTGCCGCGCGTGCGCTCGGCTTCCAGCTTCAGTTCGCCCAGGCTCTGGCGGGCGGCGGTGAGCTTGGCTTCGGTGTCGATGGCAGCTTCGTAAAGGGTGCCTTCGTTCTGCTCTTTTTCGGCAACCTCTTTGGTGAGGTCCTGCAGTTCGGTGCTGGCGAGGTTGAGTTCAATGGCCGTTTTGGCGGCACTGCGTTCGAGCAAACGGAACTTGCCGGAGAGGGCGAGGCGCAAGGAGGCGACCATCTCGCCGCGCAGCTCGACGTAGCGCTGGGCCTTTGCGGCTTGACGCTTGAGGGAGTTCACCTGGCGCGACACCTCTTCCAAAATGTCGAAGACGCGATTCAAGTTCTGCTTGGCGCTTTCGAGCTTCGATTCGGCCAGACGGCGCTTGGTTTTGAAGCGCGTGATACCGGCGGCTTCTTCGATGACGGAGCGGCGATCGGCCGGCTTGGTGGAGAGAATCTGGCCAATGCGGCCTTGCTCGATGATGGCGTAGGATTCCGGGCCCAGGCCCGTACCCATGAAGATGTCCTGAATGTCGCGCAGGCGGGCCAGCTTGCCGTCGACGAGGTACTCGCTTTCGCCGTTGCGGAACAGGCGGCGGGTGACGGTGATTTCCTTGGGCTTGGTGAGGCGCAAGGGCTGGTCAACGTGGTGGCCGTTGCCATTGCCATTGGTGCCATTGCCATTGGTGCCATTGCCATTCGTGCCGTTGCCATTCGTGCCGTTGCCGTTTCCGGTGACGCTGGTGACATCGGTGAGGGCGGTGTCTACCTTGACCTCTTCGCTGTAGTATTCGGGGTCGATGAGCGTGAGGGTGACGGCGGCCATCCCCATCGGCTTGCGATCGCGCGTGCCGGCGAAGATAACGTCTTCCATGCGCGCTCCACGGAGGCTCTTCGCGGATTGTTCGCCCAGCACCCAATTGATGGCGTCCGACAGGTTCGATTTGCCACAACCATTAGGGCCGACAATCGCGGCGATGCCATGGCCGAGAAACTTCATCTCGGTGCGGTCACAGAACGACTTGAAGCCGTGGATTTCGACGCGTTTTACTTTAAGCAAGGGGCAGTCCCTCTACGAACACAGAATACGGGGGAAAAGAGCCGGACGCCATCGTCTAGGACTCTCACTCTCGGGGGGTGATCTAATACTAATGCGAACGGGGCGAAATCTCAAGCATGTCGACCCCTGAATTCTGTGGGTATTCTGTGGACACCCCAAGATCTAGTGGAGGCTTATGGTGCTGAAAATTGTCCCGCAATTTAAATTTCCCGCTAACCCACGCTGGATGAGGCAGTTAGCAACTGCCCGGCCGCGGACAAAGTAAAGCGGGCCATGCGGTTAGGAGGCAATCACCCGCTCGCCGCGAGAATTAGGGGGTGCAGCGCATCGACTCCGGTATTTGGGGCGAGAACGGATTGATAGCTCAGGAGAAGAAATGATGCGATCACGGCACTAATGGGGTAGTTTGGCTAGGAGGTCGGCGACTCCGAGGCGTGGCGCCCAGTCTTCGAGGTAGAACCATTCCAGTTGCTGTCCCTGGACCCGCAATACGCCCAGAATATCGCTCCACTGGCGTTCGGAAGTCCTGCCGCCCTGATCGAACCAGCGGAGCTTGGCGAGCACGACGTCTTCCGGGCTCGCCACCGGGACTTCGAGGTTCGAAAGGAAATCGACCCGGACTAGCCGCTTCCGGGCCAGTTGCGAAGTGGCGAAATCGTCTGTGCCGGCCGGAAAAAAGTCGAACTTGGTTACATCGAGATTCGACAGAATATTGAACGGACCGCCCCGGCGTAAGGCTTCTTGTCCGGTTTCCAGATCGAAGTAAAAGCGATTTCCCAATAGCTGGGAAAGACTGGATAGGTCTGATTCAGAAAATCTGGCGAGAAAATCCACGTCCATGGTGGCGCGCGGCTCGCCATGAGCGCTGCTGGCGACGGA
>JAYVUQ010000677.1:0-5310 GCA_043787785.1 Bryobacteraceae bacterium | reverse complement strand
AGGACGCCCAAATTACCCAGCGCGCCCAGGTTATTCGGTTCACTACGCAGCACCCGCAAGAAGCCGGTTTCCGCCTCGGCATGTCGCCCCGCCTGTAAGTCAGCAGCCGCGGCGGCAAATATCTGCTCCATAGAAACACTTTGGCCCTGGTAAAGAACCAGGGCCAAAGCGATCACGCTAATGAGCATCGACACTCACTACTTTAGAACAGCACCTTCATCCCGAACTGAATCGTCCGCGGGTCGCGCGTCGAGTTCACCTGGCCAAACGTGCCGCGCGTAGCGGCGGTGGGCGAAGTATTCGGGTTCGGCACATTGAGGCCCGTATTCACGCCTGCCCACTGAGTGTGGTTAAACGAGTTAAAGGTCTCAAAGCGGAATTGGACATTGACGCGCTCGAAGAACGTCGTCGTCTTGATCATCGAAATATCCCACTGGTTGATGCCGGGGCCACGGATGAGGGCTTCGCCGGTGTTGCCCAGAGTACCTTCCAGCGGCCGCGCGAACGCGAAAACATTGAAATAATCGAGCTCGCTCTTATTGGGGTTGGTGATGTCGCCGCCCACGTAGTTCGCGCGGGGGCCGCCACCCAGCGTGCCGGGGTTGCCGTTCGACGTAATCGTCAAAGGCGTACCACCCCAGAAGCGCGTGATGCCATTCACCTGCCAGCCGTTGGCGATAGCCTTGGCCATGGCGTTGGTCTTGGCGAATTTGGGGAACTCGTAAATGAAATCGATCGTCACGATCTGCTTGCGATCAAAATTCAATAAGGAGTATTCACGCTTGCGATCATAAGTATAAGCCAGCGAATTGGTATCGCCTTCGTTGACGCCTTGCGCCTTCGCCCAGGTGTAATTGAAGTTACCCGTAAAGCTCTTGGCGAAGCGACGAGTGACGCGCCCTTGCAGACCGTTATAATTCGAAGTCGAACCGAACTCGGTGAAGTTCACGTTTGAATAGCCCAAGTAGGGACGTAGCGCATTCGCCACGCCATTCACCCCGGTCAGTACGCCGGGTTGCAATGTCGTGCCGAGGGGCAGTTGATTCAAGTCGCGCCGATATTGCAGATACCGGCCCCGGTTGCCAATGTAACTCACGTCGAGCGAGGTTTTCTGGCCTAACTCGCGCTGAATACCCAGGCTCCACGAATAGACCGTCGGAATCTGCCCCTTCGAGTCAATCGCCACAATGCCCACCGGAGCCCGGCGGCCACCGGCAATTAAGCCCGTGTTGATCGCATCCACTTTGCCCGAGTAAACCGTCGGCTGGAAGGTCAACGGCGGATTGCCCAGGCCGTCGAAGTTATTCGCATTCTGACGGATGCGCTCAAAGAAGATGCCGCCGCCGCCACGAATCGCAGTCTTGCCGTCGCCGAAAGGATCATAAGCGAAGCCGAAACGCGGGCCGAAGTTCCCCTTGCGGTGCTCCACGCCACCCAGCGGCAAATTCCCCTTACCCTCCTCGATCATGCCGTTAAACGGATTGCCCGAATTCGGCACGATCGTGCCGATGGTCAGCCCCGGACCCTGATCGATCCGGACCGCTTCAGACGCTTTGTAAGCGCGGGGATCGAAGTAATTCTGCAGGAACTTGCCATAAGTCGACGTCGGGCCCATGTAAGACCAGCGCACGCCATATTCCAAGGTCAGCTTCTTGCTCACGCGCCAGGAATCCTGGGCATAAACTTCCACACCCAGGAACTTAAACGAACCGTAAAAGCGGCCGTTCGATTGGTTCACCGACGTATAATTACCCAACAGCATATTAGCGAAGGTGTTGCCGGTGGAAAGAGGGTTGTCGGCCGAGTCGCCGAAGTTGAAGTTCATCGCGTCGGTCCAGCTGGGTTGCTGGCCATTCAGGTTCTTATTCCAGAAGCCGCCGAATTTCAGGGTGTGCTTTCCCATATTCTTCGTCACGTTATCGGTAAGCGTAAACTGCTTGGCTTCGGATAGCCAGCCGGCGGCAAAGCCGGGATAGTTACAGCTGCCAATACCGCAGTTGAAGCGCGGGAACCGGCTGCGCAGGTTGGATTCGGGGAAGAACTCTGGGAAGGTAAAGCCCAGCGAAGTACGATCATACAGCGCCTTGTTGGCGCTCTCTTGCACGTCCACTAACTGTGTCAGCCGGTTGTAACTGAAGATCACTTCGTTCGTCGTCGAAGGCGAAATCACGTTCACCAAATTATAGCTCCACGAGCTGCCCGGCTTACGCCGGAATTGCGGAAACACCGGATAGGGCGTCGAAGCAAAGATACCCAAACCCTGTTCCTCGTGGTTGGCATCGTCGGCCCAGCGGAAGAAGAAATTGGCCCGGTCGCTAATCGTATAGTCGAGCCGCAGCACTTTGGCTTCTTTGTTGAATTTGTACGTATCCTGAAAGAACGAGCGCACGGTCTCCGGAACGCCGGGCGTCCCACTCAAACCGGAATACGCCGCGCCGCCGATCACCTTCAAGAATGCGGGAGCATTGCGCGACCATTCTGCGCGCGGGATGATGTTACCCGGATAAGGATTGCCGCCGATAATGCGGCCGCCGGCTTCCCGCGTTAAAGTGCCGGGCTGAAATACCTGGCCAATGCGATAGCCCGTGTCCACGCCTGCCGCGGTGATGATATTGCCACTGCGATACAGCCGCGATAAGTCACCCGTCAAAGTGTCTGGATGTGGTAAGTCCACAAACGCGCCGCCGCTAGGGCGTGTCGCCAAAGTCTTTTCGTAGTTAAAGAAGAAGAATAGCTTCGGCTCCTTCAATGACGAAATTTTCGGAATCACCAACGGGCCGCCGATGTTGGCGCCGAACTGATTAAAGCGCAACTTCGCCGTCGTGCCCGAACGGTCGAAAGGTTGACGGGCATCGAGCGCGTTGTTCCGAATAAACTCATACAGCGTGCCGTGAAAATTCTTGCCGCCGGACTTCGTATTTACCGAAATCATAATGCCGGGGTTACGGCCAAACTCGGCGTTAAATGTCGAAGTCTGCACCTTGAACTCGCCCACCGCGTCCAGAGAAATCTGCGTATACTGGCCATCGTTGGCACCCACGTCCGTGTTAATCGCGCCATCCAAAAACACATTGTTATTGGAGCCGCGCAAGCCGTTCACATTGAAGGCATCGGTGTTATTAAAGGCCAACCGGAAATCCGTCCGGTCATTCGATACCACACCCGGCAACGTGCGCATCAACGATTGAAAGTCGCGGCCATTCAGCGACAAGTCAGTAACTTGTTTGTTGGTCAGAGTGAAGCTTTTATTGGCCGTTGTGGTTTCCACCAGCGGCACGGTCGTCTCCACTGTCACCGAATCAGTCGTCGATCCGATCTCGAGCGTCACGTTGCCCAGGTTCATGTTCTGGTTCTGGTCAAGCTGCAGGTCGGTGCTGGTGCGCGTTTTGAAACCCGCCAGTTGGATCTTCAGTTCATAGAGGCCCGGCTGAATGTTGGCGACCTGGAAGGCTCCATCGTTACCGCTCATCACTTCGCGGGCAACTACCGACTTGCGTTGGTCGGTGGCCGTGATTTTGGCACCCTTGAGAGCGGCGCCGGATGGGTCAACAAGGACACCTTGGATGGTGCTGGTTTGAGATAGAACAGGGAAGGCACAGAGTACTATTCCCACCATAAGCTTACGTAGCATTACTGTAATTTATCATATTCATGCGCTATGGTAGCGAAATGAATACTAAATGCCTTTTCATGGTTTTCCTGTTTGCCATATCCACCTATGGACAAGTGAAGAGGACCGAAGTGATCAAGGCCACCACCCCCACCGCCGACGCCAAAGGTCTCAGCGCCTACGTGCCCGACTCTGTCGCCGTCTCCGCTAAATTCGACCGCGTGGTCGTTGTCCGCTTCAAGCACCAAGCCGACCTTCTCGCTGGCCTCGAAAAGCAAATCAAGGAGCAGAAAATCAAGAATGCCGTAATTCTCAACGGCGTCGGCAGCGTGATGAGCGCCCACTATCATACGGTCACCAACCGCAGCTTCCCTTCTAAAAACACCTACATCGAGGACCCCACCAAAAGCGCCGACATCCTCAACGTCAGCGGCTTCGTTATCAACGGCAAGCTGCACCCGCACTTCACCATGGCCGACACCGATAAGGCCTTCGGAGGCCACCTCGAATCCGGTACCCGCGTCTTCACCTTCGCCATCATCACCCTGGGCGTCCTGCCGGACGACGTGGACCTGGGGCGGTTTGATGACAAGACTTGGCGCTAGACTAAGTCACTAAACTAAGCTAAGCTGGCTCTGTGGAAGTCAATATTCACGAAGCCAAGACGCATCTCTCTCGATTGCTGGAACGGGTCACCGCCGGCGAAGAGGTGATCATTGCCAAATCCGGCAAGCCCATCGCCCGCTTGGTGCCGATCCACCGCCCCGTTCCGGTGCTCGGCAGCGCGCAGGGCGAGGTAGTGTTAAAGCCGGGTTGGGACGACCCGTTAACCGACCGGGAAATCGAAGAGATCTTCGGTCAAGAGTGAAATGCGAATCCTGCTGGACACGCACACGTTCCTGTTCGCCATCTTTGTGCCGCACGTGCTTCCTCCAAGGCTCACCGCTATCCTCTTGAACCCGGACACCGAACGCTGGGTGAGTGCCGTAAGCCATTGGGAGATTGCGGTAAAAGTACAGATCGGAAAGCTTAACGCCCCATCGGACCCAGCCTTTTACGTCCGTCACCTGGAACGCCTACAGGCCAAGACCCTACCCCTGGAACTGCCGCACTCCCTTCAGCTTTACCGTCTTCCGCTGCACCATAAAGACCCCTTTGATCGACTTCTGATCAGCCAGGCCATGGTAGAGAACCTCACCTTGGCTAGCCGGGACAAAGACTTCGCCGCCTACCCCGTTCAGCAGATTTGGGAGTAGCCGCCGAGCCGGTCACTAGCAATTAGAGATTCTCCATAAGCGTCCTAACTCCCACACCGGCAATCACTTAGCCACCAAGCTCCGCCTCGCCAAACCCTCAGTTTCTTGGTTTCCCCTGCCATCCTAAAGCTAGAGGAAAACATGCCCATCGACACAAACCAATACCCGCCCAGCGCAACCAGCATCGGCATCATCTGGTACCGCACCCCGGAAGATTTCCATAGGCTCCGAGCCATGTTCGAAGATCGCTCGATCTTCACGAATAGCTATGATGCGTGGCTGGCCGAGGTGAGCCAGTCCTGGGACATCCTGAAAGAACAAGGCTACCGCGTGGTGAAAGCCTACTTGGACCCCGAAGCCTTCCCCGACTGGTGCCTCGAGCACAACCTTAAACTCAACCGGGAATCCCGAACCATGTACGCCGCCTGGTACACCAAGGTGACC
>JAYVUQ010000676.1:0-2064 GCA_043787785.1 Bryobacteraceae bacterium | reverse complement strand
GTCATGCCGCCGCCGTGTAACATAGCTTCGACAGTGGGCCAACTTTTCGCTTCGGGCGAACCGACCTCAGGATAGGCGTACCAACGCCATTGCATGGCTCCGGTTTCGGGATCATGCGATTGAATATAACCGGGCACGTCGAGGTCGTCGCCGCTGACGCCGGCAATCACGTGGTTCCCTACCACTAATGGGGCGGCGCTGGCAAAATATAGCTGGTCCGGATCGCAAATTTGCTTGTGCCAGCGCTCCTTGCCGTCCTTCATGTTGAGAGAGACTAAGTTGCAGTCGGGCGTCTCAAAATAGAGCCACTTACCATTTACGGCCACGCCGCGGTTGCCGATGTGGATCCCGCCGCGGGAAGGCCAAGCAAAATGCCATATTTCGCGACCGGTGCGGGCGTCGATGGCCCACACGTGATCGGGAATAGTGAAAAACATGACTCCGTCGACGACCACCGGAGTGGATTTGATGGAGCCCGGAAAGGGTCCGGCGGTTTGGGCCGTCATGCGATAGACCCAGGCCAAGCTGAGCGAACTGACATTGTTCGAATTGACTTTCGTCAAGGGGCTGAAGCGGCGGCCAGAGTAATCGCCATTAAAAGAAGGCCAAGTATCCGTGGGCGGCGCGGATAGCTTTGCCGGATCGAGCGTCTGCGCCCATGAGCCTACGACGAGCAATAAGAATACAGTGATTTTCACTTAAGCGTCTCCAAATAGGCCACGATGTCGTGCATGTTTTTGTCCGTGTACTTGTCGAGTAAGTCGATGTGCGCCTGATAAGGGTCACTCTTTTCGACTTTCAATCCGGGGGACCGGGCCCAGCTATGATATTCGCCTTCGTCGTCGCGCAAGGAAACATTAAAGTCATCCAGGTGGAGTAGAACGCCAGAAACCGTGGTGCCACCGGCGGGGGTAACCTTCAAAGTGACTGGCTTCGTGGAACTGACGCTGCGGCCACCCCGGCCGAGGCTGAAACTCTTCGGGAAGAGGAATTTTTGCTGAAGGGACGGAGGATCGTATCGCTTACCGACGCCGGCTAAGTCACCGGTGACGGAGTGGCATTTATTACATCCGCCCGCGCCGCTGAAGTATGCTGCGCCCGCCTTGGCATCACCCGTCAGAACGTTGATCACTTGCGAAAAGGGGCCGCTGCGCAAAGTGTCATTCACTTTGAGGTGCAGGAAGTGGGCGAGGTCGAGCACTTGCGCGCCCTCGAGCGAAGCACTGGGCTTACCGCTCTGCATGGGGTGCCCTTTCTTCAGAAATTCGGCGATGGAGGCACCGTACCGGTCCTTGAGCACCACGAGTGAGCGCACTAAGTCTGAGCCACGTTGAGGCGGCGGCAGCGAATCCGGGCCGCCGCGGCCGCGATTGCCGTGGCAGGTGACACACTCGGCCACATAAACACTCTTGCCGCGTTCGGCGGCTTCGCCATCCACTAAGTGGGCATCATCCGGACCGCTGCCAATAAAGCCCACACCACCGGCGCCAGCCTTGCCGGTGCGAGGAGGAAGGTTCTTCGTGAGGTAGTCGACGATCTCGCCGAATTCAGTGCCGCTGGCCTTGGCGCCGCGGGCGATCATACTGTTGACCACCGTGGCCCAATTGTCGCGAGAGTAGCCCTTACCGGCCACGATTTCCGCACCATGGCAAGTGGACCCACACGCCTGTTGCACCACTTGGCGACCGGGGCCATCCGGCAACGTGGGCTTCATGGCCGCCAGGGCTGGCGGACGTTGCGCCCCCAATGTTCCGGCTATCAATTCGGCCCATAAGGCCCCAACTAACCAACGATTCATAACGTGAGTCCTCGCATTGCCGCCCGAAACAGAGCGCTAAAATTAGTCTACACCCGACGCGGGTTACTGGATCATGCGGAACGCGCCCGGGTTCGGGGCCCAGGTAATCGGGCTACCGAAGAACCCGCTGGTGGCGCGGTTGAGGTCTGGGATGTCAGTAGTGAGGCGGAGGCTGCGCCCGGCGAAGTTGGCAGATTCGAAGAGTTCCACTTGGCGGACGGTGCCGAGAAGTTTGAGGGAGCCGAAGGTGCCGGTGAGTTGGGCGG
>JAYVUQ010000675.1:0-2686 GCA_043787785.1 Bryobacteraceae bacterium | reverse complement strand
CGCGGCCACGTCGTCAGCGCGATTCTCGTTGGCATGCTGGGGATGATGTGTACCGCCTATTCCTACGGCAAGATGGCGCAGGTTTACCCCAGCGCCGGGTCGGCATTCACCTATGTCGGCAAGACGCTGCACCCGGCGGCGGGGTACCTCACCGGTTGGGCCATGCTAATGGACTATGTGCTAAACCCGGTCATCTGCACCATCTGGTGCGCCAAGGCGGCGGGCAACGTGCTTCCCGTGGTGCCCTATGCCGCCTGGGTGCTGTTCTTTGCCTTGCTCTTTACCGGGCTCAACCTGCGGCGCATCCAAGCCACCGCCCGCACCAACCAACTCCTAGCCCTGGCCATGGGCGGCGTGATTGTTTGGATGCTGGTGGCCACCTGGAACTCCTTGCAGGCGCCCGTAAACTGGCTCCAGCCGTTTTACGATCCGCGCCAGTTCAACTGGCAGAATTTCTCCCAAGGCACTTCGATCGCCGTATTGACCTACATCGGCTTCGACGCGATTTCGACGCTGTCCGAAGAAGTCCATGACCCACGCCGGAATATCCTGCGCGGCACTGTGCTCGTTTGCCTGATCATTGGCGTACTCTCGGCCATTGAGGTCTACGCGGCCCAGTTGGTTTGGCCCGTAGGGCGTCCCTTCCCCGATGTCGATACGGCTTATGTCCATGTCGCCGGCCTGGCTGGCGGCCCCTGGCTGTTCCAAGTGATGAACCTCACCCTGTTGGTGGCAACCGTGGGTTCTGGCGCCGGCGCAATGGGCGCCGGTGCGCGCTTGCTATTTGGCATGGGCCGCGAAGGCAGCCTGCCGCCAAGCGTCTTCGGCTATCTGGACCCGGTGAGCCAGGTGCCCAGCCGCAATGTTCTGCTGATTGGCGCCCTATCGCTCGCCGGGGGCTTTCTGGTGAGTTATCAACTCGGCGCGGAGATGCTCAACTTTGGCGCTTTTCTGGGCTTCGTGGGAGTCAATCTGGCGGCGCTCAAACGGCATGGCTGGCACCCGGTGCCGGCCGTGGGCATGCTGGTGTGCGGTTTCTTGTGGTGGAAATTAAGTATCCTGGCGCAGGTGGCGGGGGGAATCTGGCTGCTGATCGGCCTCGCCTATGGCCTCTACAGGGGAGCGTTGCAACGTCCTCTTACCGCCCCCTCAGCGCCAGAGATGTAGAATAACGTGCATGCGACTGCTACCTTGTATCCTCTTTGTCTCTTCGCTTTCGGCCGCCTCGTGGAAGCCGCTCTTCAATGGCCGCGACTTGAGCGGCTGGAAAATGACCGGTCCCGGCAAGTTTGAGGTCGAAAACGGGATGCTCAAGACGGTCGGCGGCATGGGGCTGCTTTTCAACGAGGCTGGGCCCATCGGCGACGGACGCCTCCGGGTCGTCTTTAAGACTTCCGCCGACCGCGACAATTCCGGTGTCGTGATCCGCATGCCAGAGGCGCCCACTGACCCTTGGTACGGCGTTCACAACGGCTACGAAGTCCAAATCGATGGCGCGGGTGACGATTGGCACTCCACCGGGGCCATCTACTCCATTTCCAAGGTTCTCAAGCGCGCCCAGAAGCCCACCGGCGAATGGAACACGCTCGAAATTGAGCAGGCCGGACCGCGCACCCGCGTCTTCTTAAACGGCCAACTCGTCAATGATTACCGCGAAGGGCAAGTTGTTCCGGAGCGCAAGCAGTGGTTTGAGCCCGTCCGCGGACCGCGCCCGAACCGGGGGTACGTGGGGATTCAGAATCACGACGCTCGTTCGACAGTCTTCTTTCGGGAAATCAGCTTCAAGTTGAAGTAAGTAAATTGACTTACACCTCAACTGGACACCATAGTACCAGTATTCCCATTTTGGACGTTTCACTTAATCTATCCACTCAAATGAGGGTATCTCAGTGTATATTCTAGGGGAGCCACCTAGGCTAAGCTAGGGTATTTCACGGAGGTAAGGGTAGTGTTTAATAAATTCTCATTAATCGCATCAGCGGCAATTTTGCTTTCGGTGATGCCCGCTTCAGCGACGATCGTTAACATCATTGGTCAAGATTACACCACGGGCGGCGACACCACGTGGAAAGCGGACAACAACGGCGGCTCCGTATGGGTCACTCAGGATTATGGCTTTGCGGGCGCTTACAAGATCAAGATCGACAATGGGGCGATTGTCCAGGCCTTTTGTGTCGACTTGTTTTTAGGCCTCGCCGTACCCGGAACCTACACCCACGAAACCATTGTTTCACCCACCAGCGGCTCCCTGCCGGACATGACCCGCGTTTCGCGCGCCGCATGGATCTTCTCTGACGTCTTCCCGAACATCGCCGCCCTGGCCGCGTCCAACAACACCACCCGGCAGACCATCGCCGTGGCACTCCAGTTCGCCCTCTGGGAAGTGATGGTCGACGGCACCTTCGATCTCTCCAATGGCTACTTCCAGAAGGCCACGGCCAACATCCTGTCCACCGCAGCCACTAACGTTGACTACGCCAAGGCCACCGCCCTTGCTGCCACTTTTGGTTCGCAGCACACCGGGACAGTGAGTTCCTCCATAGCTAACCGTTCGATCATTCTTGTCGACACCGGCTATACCGGTGCGGTTGGTTCCGCCCCGCAGCGCCTCATCACCTACACCGGTGGCGTGCCGGAACCCGGCACCTTGGTCCTGTTCGGCTCTGCGCTCACCGCATTGGGACTC
>JAYVUQ010000674.1:0-2775 GCA_043787785.1 Bryobacteraceae bacterium | reverse complement strand
AGTGGGACGGTGGGGACGGCGTGGCGTTGGCACAGTTCCAGGAACTCGTCGTAGTCGACAAAGCTTGACCCCCTCAGCAAGTCGAATGCGCGGAAGGCGATGCCGGGCTGGCTGTAGGCGTAAGCCTGAATGCCGTGGCCGAAGACCTCGCCATACAGTACGGCGCGGCTGTGGCCTTGCTCGAAGAGTTCGCGCAACAGGGCCTCGACGCCCGGGAGGGTGAAGGGGAACCAGTAAGTGTTCGTGGCGAGCGACTCGGGCGTGACGGGTTCCTTGCGGCGCAGGCCTTTGGAGCCGGCCATCCGGACGAGAGTCCGTTGGTTATCGACGGACTCGGCGACAAAGCCCACACGGCAGTTGGTGCCGTGGATTTTCTCCGTGATGACGACCTCCTCGCCATCGGTAAGGATGGCCGGAAAGCTGCGCAGATTCTCGATTTCGGTGTAGGACGGGAAATGGGGATGGCTACCGAGCGAGTCCCCGGCGGTGGTGCGCACGGGCGGGAAGTACTTGCGAGCGCCGTAGCGGTCAGCGACGTCATCGCCCACGTTCATGCCGGGTTCGGCGGCGATGACGAGCCCGAAGGAGGGCTCGCCGCGCAGGCGGACGCGGTGAATGACGAGGACCTTTTCGCCGTTCATGTCGGTGCGCTGGGCAAGGTAGTTAGCGACGCCTAGGCTCTCGGCGGTTTCGCGCGGGAGGATGACGCCTTGCTCGAAGTAGACGATGGGGTCGCCGTCGCGGTAGGTGTCCTTCTTGATGATCACCTGCCAGCCGCCGACGGTGGCCAGTTCTAGCGCGTCGGCGTTGGGATGGGCGCGGACTTCCTGGATGGTGGTGACGGTAACGCGGATAGTGCTCACGCATTTAGTTTAGCGGGTACGGTTGAGCGCTTCGAGACGTTTGCGAGCCAGCAAAAAGGCTGGGCATGGTGCAGGCGGGTCTTCTGGGCGAGGTGGAGGCCAGGGAAGTAGTTACCAGCGCGGGAGGACGCGGCGCCAGTTGGGGTCGACATGTTCGCGCATTTCGGCTTCGTCGTCGCGGCGGCGGTAGGGTAACTTGTCGTAACGCTCGCTCAGGCGTGCGAGCTGATCATAGTCCAGCCGGACGCCTAAGCCGGGCTTGTCCGGAATGGGGACCGTGCCATTACTAAATTTCACACGGCCGCCTTCAATGACTTCGTCCTGCTCGGTCTGCCACGGGTAGTGCGTATCGCAGGCGTGGGTGAGGTGCGGCGAGGAGACGGCAGCGTGGGCCATGATCATCATGCTGACGCCGACGTGGTTATTCGAGTGCATCGAGAGGCCGCGGCCTAAGGTCTCGCAGGTATGGGAAAGACGTTGCTGACGGCGGATGCCGCCCCAGTAATGGGGATCGCTCAAGACGATTTGGACCGCTTCAAGGTCGCGGGCTTGAACGACGTCGGCAAAGGTGGTGACGGCCACGTTCGAGGCGAATTCGGTGTGGATGTCTTTGGCCTGTAACCGCCGCCGGACCTCGGCCATGCCGGCGAGTTCCGCGCAGGGGTCTTCGAGGTAACCGCCGTCCGAGAGCTCGTCTTTCAGGGCGACGCCGATGTCGACCGACGTGTCGATGCTCCAGGCGCAGTTGGGGTCGATGCGCAATGGAACTTGCGAGCCGAACTCGGCGCGGAGGGCACGAATCGTGGCGATTTCCTCGGCGGGGTCGAGCACGCCGCCTTTGAGCTTGATCTCGCGAAAGCCATATTCTTCGATGAACATATGAGCCTGGCGCACGATGCTCTTGGCGTCGAGGCACTCGCCGTATTTGTCTTCGCGGGCATCACCGCCACGGCCACCACCGCCGGCGTGCTTGTAAAACAGGTACGCGGAGAATGGGGCGGCGTCGCGGGCGCGGCCGCCGACGAGGTCACAAAGGGGTTTACTCAGAGCTTGGCCGATGAGATCGAGCGACGCGACTTCGAGGGCGGCATAGGTGCGCGTGTGTTGGTCGAGAGGATTCTCGCCGGGGACCATGTAGGTCTGGCTGGTGCCACCGGCGACTTTGTCTTGCAACGCCTGCGCCTCGAAGTGTTGCCAAAGACGGGCAAGCTGAAACGGGTCCTTGCCGACGACGAAGGGCCGGGCGGCCTCGAGAGCGGCGAAGGGACGATCCCCGCCGTAGGTTTCGGCGATCCCGATGAAGCCATCGGTGGAGATCAGTTCAACGATGGTGCGCAAGGCGTAGGGCGCATGCAAACCATAGCTCGAACGAATGGGCGCGTCGGCCACCGCGATCTGGTGGAGACGCATTTCTTTGATGATCATCGGGATCCTAAAACTGCGGTTGTGGGTGAGTGATTACTTGCGTGCGCCGCGTTGCGGGCTCTTCACACGGCTTTGCCGCAACTTGCGGCTCTTGCGCTTCGGCTTGGTGATGATGAAGGTGCCGCTGCCGATATAGATACTTTGATAAAGCTTGTCGTCTGCCATTTGTCCTATTGTAGCTGAGTCGGTGGTTCGCTCGCAGGTGGTTGAGCCAATTTGCCTGATGAGCAGGATTGCGGTCGCGGTTTGGCGCCAAACCGACCAACGCGATGATGCCAGCGAAGTGCTGGTTCTCAAACCATGAGGTGGACCAGCAGCACTGCACCGTTGGCGACCTTGACGGCATGAGGCCGGTTGGCTTCGACGGTTTGTATATCGCCCGGGTGGAGAGTCGTCCATTGTCCTTCGATGGCGAACTCGGCTTGGCCTTCGAGGCAGTGGACGGTAATGGGGCCAGGCGCGGAGTGTTCCGGAAGTTCGCCGCCTT
>JAYVUQ010000673.1:0-5198 GCA_043787785.1 Bryobacteraceae bacterium | reverse complement strand
AATTCAACTAGCCTTCGCCATCGGATTGACCGGTGGCGAAGACCCATGGACTCAAAAAAATAGGTTTTCCTCCGTGCGACCCAACCGCAACTATATTCCCGGTCAACTCTATGTCATCACCCAACGCGGCAATCAGGGCCAATGGGTCTACTGTGATGATGCAGATTTTGAAACCGCCGTTGACCTGATGCGCCGGTACGCGCCACAGCACCAGGTGGCCATACACGGGTGGAGCTTGCTGCACACGCACGGACACTGGATCTTCGAGGCGCAAACGCCAACAGGGATTTCTAATCTCATGCGCGACATGCAGGCTCGCTATTCGCACTATCTCAACACGAAGTACAAGGACAAGCCCTGGGTGTTGATCGCGCCGCTTTTTGGCGCAAGGAATTGCGACCAATTCTCACCCCATCTGCGCACCGGACCCGTGAACTGGACGCCACGCTACCACGCCAAAGTCCTGGAGGAGCGCGAGTTGCCAAGCCTACTTCGTCACCTCGAAAACAACCCAGCGCGGCTCGGCCTGGCTCGCCGCGCCGTTGACTGGCGTTGGTCGAGCGCACGGGCACATACCAGCGGCCACGACCAAACAAAGGTCCTGACCTTCGACCGTTGGTTGCATCTTTTTGATAAACCCGAAACCATGGCGACAGACTGGCAAGCCTTTCTGGAAGACCGCATCCGCGCCAATTATCCCAGCATCCGTCACGAGCCGTCGCTCGGTACGGGCTCACGGCGGAACCGGCCGAGGCTCGAGCTAGGCTTCTTCACCGCCGTGCCCGATAGTTGAATTACTCGCACAGTTGCCGTCGTGTGCTGCCAACCGATTCCGAAGACAATTCTCCCCATGGTCATCCGCGCGTAATCCCCGCAGCCCTCCACTACCACTCTTTCGTCTCAAATCGTCGAGCGTTGCGGTCCCGCCGCTCACCGATGACGCCCGTCCGGTATTTCCTTTCCCAATTTCGATCACGGTAGCGGACTGGTGCCATCAAGCGCCGCAAAGTGCCTGGCACTTCGCGGGCCGGCTGAACGTAAGCCATCGCAGCCGGCGAAGGTGTGGGAAAGCACGGATAAGTTGAGCCGCCCCGAGGGCGCTCATATGGCCCTCACCTACTCAGCCAACGGCACGACTAGTCAGGGCGCGGCATTTACTTGACGGCGGCCTTCGGCTCCAGGTCCTGCACCACGAGCCGGACCATCGCTTCGAGTAGCGCGGCACGGGGGTAATGATTCTTGTCCATCATGGCGCCGAATTGACTGCCCTTGGCCTTCTCAAACGGCAAGGCCAGGGCGAAGTGGTCGCTGCGAGCGGCGCCGAGGAGCTTGGAACCGGGAACGATGGCGTCGCCACGAGTCAACTGGCCGTCATTATCGCGGTCGAAGGCGGCAATAATCGAGGCGGCGTTGGCCAGAGCCTTCGACATGTTGCTCTTGCCGGCGATCGCCGGCAAGGAGTAGGTGGGGACGTAAGGGTTGGGGTTGCGGGCGAGAAAGTCCATGCGGACACGGCGTTGCAGGCTGCGGAAACCCATGGCGACATCGCCTTGGCAGGCCTTGCTGATCTGGAACTGGTTCATGTACTTTTCGGCCATCGCTGGAGCGGCATCGGCCATGCGGGAACCTCCGCTAGCGCCGGCGACGGACAGGAAGGCCGCAATGCGGGGGCGCAGGTCGGGGAAATTGGCTAGCATCACCTGGAGATCGGGCGCGCCTTTGCTGTAGCCAAGGATGATGAACTGGCGATTGTCCTTGGCAGACTCAGCTTTCAAATAGGCCGCGATTTTGGCGGCGTTGTCCTCACTCGAATCATTGGGCACGCCGAAAACGTCAACCTGGTAGCCGAAGTTCTTCTTCATGTACTCGTAGGCCTCAACGTAGGCGGGAGCCTCCGGAAAACAGGAGCTGAAGAAGCCGGGGACAATTACGACGCGATACTTGTCCGCACCAGCCAACTTGGGCAAGCTGAGCGTCTCTTTACCAGGCGCCTCAATCCATTGCGAACAAGCGCCCCAATCGCCGGTGTCGGGATTGTTCTGTTTGAGAACGGAGCAAAAAAAATCGCTGAAGGACGAGATCAGGTCGAGAGAGTCTGGCTTCATGTAGAGAATGGCGTGGCGGCCATCGGAATGGAAAGCTTCGCCATGGGCCGTGTTGGCTTCCTTGATGGGGTCCTTCGCCGTCATGTACTCCATCAGGACGACGCTGCCTTCTTCCTGAAAACTGCGGGCAATGTACTCGCGCTCCAGGTCAGTGTCGGGGTCGATCTTGTGCGTGATATTTCCGTTGCGTTGATCCTTGTCGAAGCCAATGTCGTGGGTGCCGGCCCCCACCCAGACTTCCTGGCCGCTCACTTTGAAGGGCGCTTTCCAGATGCGGAAGTGATGCCGGGCGGCAACGACTTTGAGCGGATCGCCTTGGGCGTAGCCATAGTCCTGGGCGCGGTCGAAAAGCATCAGTTCGCTCATCGGGAGGGTGACATAGGCACCCTTGGTGAGGATCGACATCGCACTGCGCAGGAAGGCGTCTTTGTTGGAGCGATCCACGACGCTCCAGCCGGCATGTTCGAGAGCGTTCTTCACTTGCTGTTCAGAGCCGATGACGACGAAGTTGGTACGGTCGCCGGGCGTGCCGTCGCTACCTTGAACGCGGCGCGGAATCGAGTCGAGCAAGTCTTGAGTGAGCTTGTTGGTGATGACGATGGGGGGGGCACTGGAGAGCACTGCGGCGGTGCGCTCGATGCGCACCTGGAAAGCGCCCTCGCCTTTGTCGGTGGCAACCATGTTGATGCCTACGAACAGACGGCCGGCGAGCCCCGCGCGTTGCTCGCGTTGCGCGCCGATGAGAAAGGCGCGCGCCGTATCACGGTCACCGATGCGGCCGATGATGGCGCCGCGGTTGGCATCGTTGACAGGCAGCGCACGGATCATGTCCATCCAGGCGCGCTTGCCGCCCTCGGGGCCATTCTCTTCCTTGGCGTTCGTGAGCTTGATGGAACCGGAACCGGTAAGCTTGACGATGTCCCCCTGGTCCAGGTCCATGCCGGTATCGACCCATTGCTGGCTGCCGTCGAGCGTGAATTCCTTAACGTTCGGATTCGCCTTTTCAGTAGGTTTGGGGGGCTCGCCATCGCGGCGAAAGAACTGGCCGGGAAGGCTGAGCGGGATCAGCAGCAGTATGGCATACAGGCTGTTCATGGGGTAGGCACCTCGACAAGGACTTTTTCAGGAGTAAACGGTAAATTCACGGCGGCTTGGCGGACCAGCATTTCCACTTGGGCCCACAAGAAGGGGTCAGCTTCCATTTTGGCATGCGCGCCACCGAAGACGCGACGTTGCCAGCTTTCTGGCGCGGGATAGGGCATCAGCAGCGGGTAGCGCATTTGGAAATTGCCGAGGACGCGGGTTTGGGCGGGGTCGGCGGCACGGATGCGCGATTGTCCCTGGAGGCTAAGCAACTCGTGCTGATAGAAGTTCACAGCCGCGCGGACATTGGGGGGAATGACAGAGTCGTGCAAGCCGAAGCTGTCCACCTGCACGGTGAGGAGGACAGGCACCCTTTTCTTCTTTAGGCGTTTGGCAAGGTGGACGGCCGCGCTGCCCCCAAGGCTTTGGCCGACCAGGATGACGCGGGCGCTGGAGCGCTCGGAAGCGTCTAGCTTGCCATTTCGATCACGGTCAAAAGCGCGCAGGATCACTTTGTCGGCGACGTTGGCCCGCCGATTGGCGAGCGACTCGGCGTGCAAGCCGGGCGTCTGTCGTAAGCGCAGTACCAGTTGGCGGACACCGCGATGGGAGTCGTCCCAGCGCTCGAAGCCGCCAAGGAAACCGAGCACCAGCACTTCGCCCGGTAGCAGAGGCGCAGGTACGCTAAGGTCGCCAAGACGCTGAGCGGAGGCCGGAGTGGCCGGCATCAGGAGCGCGCCGAGGAGCATTAACCGGCGAATTGACAGTGAGTAAAGCATGAGTAAGGCATCGCAATCAGGCAACCTCAGGTGGGACGAACGCTTAGCGGACTACGTTTCTCCTAATGTACGTGTCCGCCCAAGCGATTGTTTTGAGGCAGTTACTGGAGCGGCCAGATCGATATCCAGATCGATGGCCCCAGGACTCTGCCCGATCGCGGCCCAGTACGAAGTCGACTTAAGTTGGTGCTTTCGTTTATTGTGAGCCGCCGAGCGAGAAGTTACTCTCAATTCATGGACAATCGCTTCCGAGAAAAGTGGTTCCGAATCAACCCGGAGGCAAGTTTCTCATGTTTCGTTTCAACAAGATTGGGCTCACCGTAGCTGCTTTTTTGGTAGTGATGGCACCGATGCAGGCGGCACAGATTGTGGGCACGTTGAGCGGTGCTGGCAACGCTGGAGTTGTCATCGGACAGAATGTTACTGACTTTCAGAACCCGGTAGGCCCCCCCAATGGTGGCATCACCTTGGGCGTGAACGCCAACAACGCGACGGGCAGCTTTGTCGGCCTGGCTGGCTTAAGCGGTCTGATTTTGGATTTTGCGAATTCTGGCAGCGCCATCGGGCTAGCCAACTTCATGACCTTGCAGAACTTCACCTTTACGCTGGACACGGTGGCCCCGGGCAGCAGTTACGGCGGCCAGAATGTGTGGAAGTTTGATGACAACGTGTTGGGCGCTAGCGCCACCATGGTCGCGACGGGACGGGTGTTCAACACCAACGACCCAAGTGACGCAGGCACGTTTCAAGCGTTTTTCTCGACCCAGTTTATTGGGCAGAATTCGGCGCAACTGATTGGCGCATTGAATGCAGGCAACGCGTTGAGCTTGCAGTCTTATTCGTTCTCGGTGAACAGTGCGGTACCGGAGCCTGGTTCCTGGGCGATGATGCTGGGGGGTATGGGATTGGTGGGAGCGGGCTTGCTCCGTCGCCGCAACTAATTAGGGATTTCATTTTTGTCATCGCGCGAGTCACCCGTCTCGAAGCGAACCAAAGCCGGCCGGGAGAAATTCCCGGTCGGCTATTTTTCGATATCGGGAATGTCGTACACCCAGTGAGAGAAGGCTCCCGGAGAAGCCCCCTAACACTGAGGGCGGTATAGTTGAGGATAACCGCATCACTCCTTGTGCATTCGGATGACCAATCCGCAAGAGATTGATTCCAATAAGCTTTTATTGGTGATGAGGCCGGTTCGTCCCGTAGATTTGGACAAAATGTCGCGGGCGAAGAC
>JAYVUQ010000672.1:0-5174 GCA_043787785.1 Bryobacteraceae bacterium | reverse complement strand
ATCTTACCCGCGAGATTGAGGTCAAATGTGGTCGCTTCCAGCGTATTGCTGGCAGAAAAGCCGGTGAGGGCTTGCCCACCCGTGGGAATCGAACGGTAGTTGGGGTTCACTGAGTAGCTGGTCGTGCGGGTTTCGCCGTTGGTCCCCACCAAGGCCTTTACCCGGCTGGTGACGGCTTGGACGACCGTGGCATTCTGGTCAGCCGCTTCCTGGGCAGTGTTGGCGGTGGTGGTGACGGTTAAGCTGAGCCTGACGAGGTCCGGCTGCGCGGACACCGTGCCTTCTCCGCTGGCGCGCACCGACGGCGGGTTCGGTTGAGCGAGTACGGCGAGCGCGAACAGCCAAAGACCGGTGAGTCTCTTCATAGCGCTAATTATCTCAGGCTCCGCTGGCAGCGGCACGGCCCTTTTTACGCCGACGCCCGAGTTGAAGAAACTGGCGGCGGCGGTTGTCCTTGACGTGGGCATCCACCTTGCCCCAGAACTTGGCGAAGTAACTGAGGGCCGAAGCCAGGGAGAAGAAGACGACCACCCACATACTCCAGCGGGCAATTTCGCTAAGAGCCGGGTAGCGCATGGCCAGGATCACGAGCGAAATGGCGAGCACCTGAAAGACCATCTTGGTCTTACCGAGGTCGTTGGCTTTGATGGTGTAGCCGGCGCTGGCGGCGATGCTGCGCAAGCCGGAGATGGCAAACTCGCGCCCGATCAAAAGAATGGTGAGGCCCGCGGGGACGTCGCCCGTTTGTACCAGGGAGATGAGAGCGGCGGAGATCAGCATCTTGTCGGCAATGGGGTCGAGCAAGGTGCCCACGGTGGTGATCTGTCCCCAGCGGCGGGCCAGGTAGCCGTCCAGAAGGTCAGTGAGGGCGGCGGCTAAAAAGATCCACAGCGCGAACATCTCGCTGCTGAGGCGTAAGCCCAAAAACTCCCAATCCACCTTGCGCTGCACCAGTGCGGCGACCAGCAGGGGCACAAAGAAGATGCGCAACAGCGTCAATGCGTTTGGCAGGTTCATGCAAACAGTCTCACTATACCAACCTGCCGGACAGCATGGGGCGAGCAGGCCCAGCGCCGCTGAATCTGGCAGATGACCGAACAGGTAATCGAGCCAAACGGCGGCGTCCTGGGGCGGCGGGCGGCTACTTCACCTCGAGGATGTCTTTTTCCTTGCTCTTGGCGATCGAATCGACCTTCGCCATATGGGCGTCGGTGAGTTTTTGGATCTCTTCGAGAGCCCGGCGTTCGTCGTCCTCGCTGATGGTCTTTTCCTTCAGCATCTTCTTGAGCTTTTCGTTGCCGTCGCGGCGTTCGCTGCGCAGCGCGACGCGGTGCTGTTCGGCGATGACGTGCAGGCGCTTGACGATTTCCCTGCGGCGCTCTTCGTTTAAGGGCGGAATGGGAATTCGAATCAGCTTGCCGTCATTGGCCGGGTTCAGCCCGAGTTCCGCACTGCGGATGGCTTTCTCAATGGGGCCGATGAGGGTGGCATCCCAGGGCTGGATGGCAATCAGCGCGGGCTCCGGAACGCTCATATTGGCCACTTGATTGAGCGGCGTGGGCGTACCGTAATAGTCCACCGTCACGCTATCGAGCATGCCGACATTGGCGCGCCCCGTGCGGAGGGTGGCGACGTCGCCCTGCAAGTCGGCGATGGTTTTTTCCATCTTGGTCCGGATTTGTACTTCCACATCCTTAACTGTCATAGTGTTTCCTATTTTCGCATCTTAGCTGCCAATGATCGTGCCGATCTCTTCGCCCTGGACAAACCGTTGGATGTTGCCGTGGACATTCAAGTTGAACACGGCGATTGGCATTTTGTTATCGCGGCACATGGCTACCGCGGGCGCGTCCATCACGGCTAGGCTCTTGGTGAGCACCTCCGTGTACGAGATATGCCGGAAGAGTACGGCGTCGGTGTGCTTCAACGGATCCTTATCGTAAACGCCATCCACGCGGGTGGCTTTGGCGATCACCTCGGCCTTGATTTCGAGGGCGCGCAGAGTGGCGGCGGTATCGGTGGAGAAGAAAGGATTGGAGGTGCCGGCCGCGAAGATGACGATGCGACCTTTTTCCAGATGGCGAATAGCACGGCGGCGAATGTAGGGCTCGCACACCTGCGGCATCTGGATGGCGGTCATCACGCGGGTTTGGATGCCTTGTTTTTCAAGGGCGTCCTGCAAGGCGAGGGCATTGATCACAGTGGCCAGCATGCCCATGTGGTCGGCCGACACGCGGTCCAGATTGCGGGCCGCGGCGGCCACGCCACGGAAGAAGTTGCCCCTGCCCACCACTAGGCCGATCTGAATGCCGGTACGGGCCACGTCGGCGACTTCGGCGGCCAGGGCGGCTACCTTTTCGGGGTCGATCCCGAAGGAGCCCTGCCCGGCCATCACTTCCCCGGAGAGCTTTAACAAAATACGCTGATAGGCCATAACTGCCTGAAGTTCCCCTCAACCGGTCTACAAGAAAAAAGGGGCGGCGTTTCCGCCGCCTCTTTTGAGTTACTGCGCTGCTTCGGCTTCCGCCGGTTCAGCCGCTTGGGTTTCTCCGACTTTCATGCGCACGAAGCGGGCGACGCTGATGTTCTCCCCCAACTTGGCAATCTTCTGATTGATCACATCCTTGATCGTGAGGGAGCTTTCCTTCACGAAAGGCTGTTCGAGCAGTACGACTTCTTCGTAATATTTCTCGATGCGGCCTTCAATGATGCGGTCAATGATCTTTTCGGGCTTGCCTTCGTTCTTAGCCCGGTCCCGGGCGATTTCACGCTCTTTATCCAGCACGGCGGCGGTAACTTCTTCACGGCGAACGAACAGCGGATCAGCTGCGGCGATGTGCATCGCCAAATCGCGAACCAGTTCCTGAAAGTCATCGGTGCGGGCGACAAAATCGCTTTCGCAATTCACCTCCACCATGACGCCCAATTGCGCGCCAGGGTGGATATAAGTGCCGATGCTGCCCTGCTTGGTAGTGCGGGAAGATTTCTTGGCGGCGGAAGCCATGCCGCGTTTCCGCAGCACGACTTCCGCTTCCTCCAGGTTGCCTTTGGCTTCCTCGAGCGCCTTTTTGCATTCCATCATCCCCGCGCTGGTTTTCTCGCGGAGTTGCTTAACGAGTTGTGCGGTAATTTCGGCCATAAACTATTCAGTTACCTTGACTACTTCAGGCTTAGCTTCCTCGACGGGGGCCTTCTTGGGCAAGGAGACGCTGGGGAGGTCCTCATCGGAAACCAGGCTCTCCGACATCAACTGTTCGGAGTAGGAGGGGTCGACGTATTGGGTGTAGGCGGACATGTCGAGCGAAGTGGAGGATTCGTCAACGACAATCTTCTCCGGCACAAAGTCCTGCTCGGTGGCGAGCGAACGGCCCTCGCTGATGGCTTCGGAGATCTTGCTGGTGAACAGCTTGATGGCGCGTAGGGCGTCATCGTTACCGGGGATTACGTAGTCGACCATATTGGGGTCGCAATTGGTGTCCACGACGGCGACGACCGGGATGTTCAGGCGGCGGGCCTCCATGACGGCGATGGCTTCCTTGTGGGAATCAACGACGAACAGGACGTCGGGCAAGCCTTGCATATCGCGGATGCCGGCCAGGTTCTGCTGCAGGCTCTTGCGCTCGCGCTCCATGCGCGAAGCTTCTTTTTTGGAGCGGCCGGTGAAGGTGCCTTCTTCGGCGATGGCGTCCAATTCCTTCAGGCGCTTGATGGATTTCTGTACCGTGATGTTGTTAGTCAACAAGCCGCCGAGCCAGCGATTGTTCACGTAATACTGTTGGCACTTCGTGGCTTCTTCAGCGATGGCTTCCTGAGCCTGGCGCTTGGTGCCGACGAAAAGAAAGGTCTTGTTTTGGGCGGCCATTTCGCCGATAAACCGCATCGCATCCTTGAATAATTTCAAGGTTTTCTGCAGATCGACAATGTAGATCCCGTTACGTTCGCCAAAGATGTATTCCTTCATCTTTGGGTTCCAGCGCTTGGTCTGGTGCCCGAAGTGTACGCCGGCTTCGAGCAATTCTTTCATGCTAATGGAAGGCAAAATGCGCTCCTAACTTTCTATATGAGGGTTGGTGACAAGTGGCGAACTCACTAGTCCCGCTCGACGGTCCAAGGCGAGATTTGCCGGGCGGGGAAGTAGAGTCCGAGGATTCGGGGAAACACACGAAAGGGCAAAGTTTGGCTTGCGGCCACGCTTTGCCCCTTCGAAAATACTTTCCGAACAAGCTGGAAATTAACGCTTCGAGAACTGGAACTTCTTGCGCGCACCCTTTTGACCGGGCTTTTTGCGCTCGTGTGAACGAGGATCGCGCGTCAGGCAGCCCAAGGACTTCAGGCGGGGACGAAGCTCGGCGTTGAAATCGATCAGCGCCCGGGCGACGCCCAAACGGACCGCGCCCGCCTGACCCATAGTCCCGCCACCCATGACGGTGCAAAGCACATCGAACTTGTCCGCCATCTCCGAGCCGATCAGCGATTGCTTCGCCAACGCGCGGGAAGACTCCGTCTTAAAATAATCTTCAAAAGTACGGCTGTTCACCGTAATCGTCCCCTTGCCGGGACGCAGGAACACCCGGGCGATCGCCAATTTGCGACGGCCGGTTCCCAAATTCTGTTGCAACGCGGGCATGTTAACTTTCACTACTCCTTCGCCGCCTGCGCAACGGGCTTCTGCGCTTGATGCGGATGCAATTCGCCAGGATAGACCTTCAGCTTCCGGTACATCTGCTTGCCCAGTTTGGTTTTGGGCAGCATACCGGAGATGGCTAGTTCGACAATCCGGATGGGACGGTCAGCGCGCATCTTGCGAGCGGAGGTTTCCTTCAACCCACCCGGGTAGCCCGAGTGCGTGTAGTACTTTTTCTGTTGTTCTTTGTTCCCGGTCAGGACTACCTGTGAGGCATTGACGACGATCACATGATCACCGGTGTCGAGAAAGGGGGTGTAGCTGGGCTTGGTCTTGCCCATCAAAATCATTGCGGCTTGGCTGGCGAGACGTCCCAGGGCTTGTTCTTTGGCGTCAAGAACGTGCCACTTGCGCTCGATCGCCTTCCCCGAGGGAAAAGCGGTACTCATAGGCGTACGAACTCCAATCTCTTAATCTCTCCTCATAGAGTAGCAAAATATTACCTTGAGCTGTCAAACCAGTGCGGCGATCCCACGCTTGGGTTTGGAAA
>JAYVUQ010000671.1:0-3547 GCA_043787785.1 Bryobacteraceae bacterium | reverse complement strand
CTCCAGCCTGGACGCCGTGGCCATCGCCGCCCGCGCCATCCGCACCGGCGAAGCCTCGGTTATGCTCGCCGGGGGCGTGGAGAGTATGTCCCGCGCCCCGCTGGTGCTCTCAAAGCCCGACGCGCCGTGGGCCCGGTCTCAGAAGCTCGAAGACACCACCCTCGGCTGGCGCTTCGTCAATCCCCTGATGCGCGAACTCTACGGAGTCGACTCGATGGCCGAGACGGCCGAAAACGTGGCCGCCGAGATGGGCGTGTCGCGTGAAGCTCAGGACGATTTCGCTTTTCGCAGCCAGCAGCGTTGCAGCACCGCATCCTTCGCATCGGAGATCACGCCGGTGCCCCTGCCGAAGAACCAGTTGGCCGATCGTGACGAGCATCCCCGGCCCGATACGACGCGGGAGGGGCTGGCCAAATTGAAGCCCATCGTCAGGCCCGATGGCACCGTCACGGCCGGCAATGCCTCCGGCCTCAACGACGGCGCGGCGGCCTTGCTGCTCGCTTCCGAAGCGGCGGCCACCCGCCATGGCTTAACGCCCCTTGCGCGCATTGTCGGCTGTGCCGTGGCTGGCGTGGCGCCCCGGGTGATGGGCGTGGGTCCGGTACCCGCCGTGCAAAAGCTACTGGCGCGCACGGGCCTTCAAATCCAGCAGATGGACGTCATCGAATTGAACGAAGCCTTCGCCGCCCAAGCGATTGCCGTGTTGCGTGCTCTCGGGGTGCCTGAGGATGCCCCGCACGTCAACCCCAACGGCGGGGCCATCGCGCTGGGGCATGCGCTGGGCGCCAGTGGCGCGCGCATCCTGATGACGGCCGTCCATCAACTGCATCGCACCCAGGGCCGCTACGCGCTCTGCACCATGTGTGTCGGGGTGGGGCAGGGCATTGCCATGATCATCGAGCGCGTCTGATTCACGAACGCGTTCCGGTCCCCCCGAGGCCGAAAACGTGAGAAAGTCTTAGCATGTTTCGCATTCGCCTATTCGTCGCCGCCGCGCTCCTTTCTCTTGCCCTCGACGCCCAACTGGCTCCACCTAAGAAGAAGCGGCTGTTGGCCATTGGCGATGGCCAAACTTACGGCTATCAGCACGAGTCCGTTTCCCATGCCCTGGCCGTGATCGAACGTCTCGGGCGTGAAAGTGGCCTCTACGACACCGTCATTCGCACCGATACCCAACTGCTCACCAAGCAGCCCGTCTCGGTGGCCATTGGAAAGGCCAAAAATGTCAAAAACCTGAACGATTTCGACGCCGTCTTCTTTTATACCGCCGGCAGCCCCGTCATGACGGATCAGCAAAAGGCCGACTTGCTGTCCTTCGTGAAGGACGATGGCAAAGGCATCGTGGGCGGCCATAGCGCCACCACCACCTTCTACGATTGGCCCGAGTTTGGCGCCATGATGGGTGGCTACTTCGACGACCATCCCTGGGGCGTCTTCGATGCGCCCGTCATCATTGAGGACCTGGACTTTCCCGCCATGAAAGGCTTTCCGCGCGCCTTCACCATTCGTGACGAAATCTACCAGTTGAAGGCTCCCTATGCCCGCGACAAGGTTCGCGTCCTGGCCCGGCTGGACTCCTCCAAGCTGGACCTCAAAAATCCCCGCGTCCATCGCACCGATGGTGACTTCCCTGTCGCCTGGGCCTCGCAATATGGCAAGGGCCGGGTCTTCAATTCCTCGCTCGGCCACGCCGACGAAGCCTGGGACCGGCCCGAAGTGCAAAAGATGTGGCTTGAGGCCATCAAATGGTCGATGGGCCTCACCCAGGCCGAAGTCACTCCGCGTCCGCTCGTTTCTCAGGTCCGCTTCGCCAAAGACATTGCGGCCTTCCTCAAGCAAGACGAAACCCAGCCTCCGCCCAAAGACGGCATTCTTTTCGTCGGCAGCAGTATTTTCCGCCGCTGGACCCGTCTCACCGCTCAAATGGCCCCCCTTCCAGTTTACAACCGTGCCTTTGGAGGCTCCCAAACACCCGATGTCTTGCAGCACATGGACCAGATTGTACTGCCCTACGCCCCCAAGATGATCGTCTATTACTGCGGCAGTAACGATGTCGGCGCTGGCCGCTCCGCCGAACAAATCGCCGATGGTTTCCGGCAGTTTGTGGCTCGCGTCCATGCCCGGCAACCCGCCACCCGAATCTTTTACGTCTCCATCAACCGCGCTCCAGAAAAGCAGAATAAATGGGATATTGTCGACGCGGCCAATGCTTCCGTGCAAGCCTTTTGCGCCAAAGACCGCAGGCTCACTTACATCGACGTCAATCCTGCCCTCTTCGACGCCAACGGCCAAACTCGCCTCGACCTCTATCTGCCAGACAAGCTCCATTTTCAGGAACCGGCCTACGACCGCTTCACCGAAATCATCAAGCCTATCCTTGAGAACGCCTGGAAACATTAGGCGGATTGGCCATCAGAGTGCTGAAAGAAAGGGGAGAGTTACCTTATGACACCTTCACTCACCACGTCCGCCCCAGACTTCGTTGATGCCAGCACCTTGAGCCATCTGGCCCGCTGCCAGGGCCCCTGCATCACCGTGCTCCTACCTGCCAGTCATCCTGGTGCTCAGGAAAGTGAGCGGCACGCGGTGCTTGAAAGCCTCTTCCACGGCTTAACCGCTCCCGATGCCGACGGCTTGCGCGGCCGAATCGAAAAAGAACTCCTGGCCAAGCACATCAATGGTGGCGGCCCGGGCGTGGCACTCGTAGCAGGCTCCGGTTTCCTCGAAATCTACCAAGCTTCCCTGCAGAAGGCACAGATTGAGCAAGGCGATGTTCCCTTCATCCTGCCCTTGCTGAGTGAAGCCCTGGCTCCCCAGGACTTTCTGATCCTCAGCTTGAGCGAGAAACAGATGAGCGTCATTCACTACTTGCAGGGCGAAGCGACGATGCTGGGGATGCCGACCGATGCGCCGGAGAGCCTGGAAGCGTTCCGCCACCGCGAAGCCAGAGGCGAACAGAACATAGAGGCGCGCGCCTCCGCGGGCAGCACCCCCGGAACCATGGGTGCGTTGCGATTCGGTACAGATTTAGAGCGCGAGGACTCCCACGCGCATCGGGAGCGCTACTTCGCCCGCGTGGACGAAAGCCTCTCGCCGGTGTTGGGCAAAAGACTACTTTTATTGTTGGGAGTAGAAGAAGAGGTGGCCGCGTTCCGCCGTGTCGCGAAGCATTGTCAACTATTCTCCGGGCAACTGGGGCATCCCGCCGGAAGAGACTTGCCATTGCGCGATATCGCTCAACAGGCGCGCGAATGCGCACTGGCGCACTTGAAAATGGCGGGCCGTAAGGAACTGGGTGAGATCCGCGAGAAGAGTGATCGGCGGTTAGCCCTGGAGGGCAACGAAGAAGTGCTCGACGCCGCGCACGCCGGACGCGTGCATGTGCTCTGTGTGCCGCAGCAGGCCGACGCGAGCCGGGCTGAGCAGGAACTTTGGAACGCGGCGGCTGTGGCGACGCTCAACCACGGAGGCCGCCTGCTGGTTGTAAACGACACCTCAGTATTGGCGGCGTCGTTACGCTATTGACTTATGCTCGCCTGAGAAACCT
>JAYVUQ010000670.1:0-1702 GCA_043787785.1 Bryobacteraceae bacterium | reverse complement strand
TGGGCTGGGAACCGGTGTGCTGAGTGACGAAGGGATTGCGCCAACCACGGTACTCGGCGACGACCTCGCAGACGGCGGCGCAGACGCTGTTGAGGATATCGGGGTGGGCGGCCAGGGACTTTTGGACCGCGGCGTTCACCAAGGGCCAGAGTTCGGTTTCGCTGGGGGAATAGTTGGGGTCGGCGGGAACGAGGATGATTTTGTGTTCCTTGGGGAGATTGGCGAGGCGCTCTTGCTCGCGCTTTTCCTGAATCTGACGCTGGATGGGGGCCCAGCGGGCGACGGGGAGTTGGATCCAGTGGATATCGGCCGAGAGATCGGCGACGGGCATTGAGTCACAGTCGAAATCGGTGTAGAGTTTTTGCATAAGTACCTCTGAGGATCAGAGTAACAGGAGCAGTGTTAGCCCGAATTCGAGTTTTTCGTGTAAGTGCTTGGTGGGTGCGGAGTTAGAAGTTTGGATTCGTTGTGATTGGGTGGGGGATGGTTTGTCACTTCGGGCAGAGAGATGGACGGGCCCTTCGCCGGAATCCAGTCAGGCGCGGGAGTACGTTCACGTCAATTTGAAAACTGATAAACGGCAAACGTGTCTATCAGTTGTGCGTTTATGAGGGGTGAGAGATTTGGATGGTGGATGGTATTCTCCGAATGCGATGAGAACCGAAAAACAAATGATAGCTTCCCGCCAGAACGGCGAGAAGTCCCGAGGGCCGGTTACGGCCATAGGGAAGGACCGCATTCGCTTGAATGCGTTGAAACATGGGCTGACCGCCCGGCTTACTCTGTGGCGGAACGAAGACCCGGAGCAATTCCAGAAACTATTCGCCGCATTATTGGACCAATTCGCGCCGGCGAACGATTTGGAGTTTCTTTGTGTAGAAGAGATGGCGATGGCGAAGTGGCGGATGCGGCGGATGGTGAGCCTGGAGACAGCGGCGGGCAACTATCATCTGATGGCGGAAGCGGAGAAGGATGCGCAGAAGGACGCGAAGTTGAAGCCGACGTATGGAGCTTATAAACCCGCTGCGGTGCGGGCTTGTGGGGAGCAGTCACTTGAGGCTTTCCTATCGGCGCAAGACGATGGGCAGTTGTTGACGACGCTGCGGTAACACGAGGCATCCTACGCGCGCGCCTATCAGCGGGCTTACCGGCACTTATGCGAACTGCGCGAGAAATCGGCGGCTTCGACAATTTCGAGGCATAGGCCGTGAAGTCGACGGCCGGGGGGCTCGGAACGATTACGGTAAGACGATGGGGCCCCTACCTGGGCGGCAGTTGGTTGACTGGGCGTCCGCGCTGGGCTTTGACTTAGCCGATGCCCAGCGGGCAATTCTGGATCCGAGCATCCGGCGGGGGATTTTGAATTGCTGCCGAAAATGGGGCAAGTCGACGATGATTGCGTTGAAGGCGGCGCACTAAGCGGCGACGACGTCTGCCGCGATGGTGCTGATGGTCGCTCCTTCAGCGCGGCAAAGCGAGGAGTTACTGGGGATTGCGGCGAATCTCCTGCGGCAATTCGAGGTGCCGGCGACTTACTCGCAGGATAAGGTGAACTTAGCGAACAAGGCGCGCATTTTGGCATTACCGAATCAACCAGTGACGATTCGAGGTTACTCGCCGCATTTGTTAGTGGTGGACGAGGCGGCTTACTGACCGGAAGAGATATGGGACGCAGTGTTTCCGATGTTGAATTCGGCACCCG
>JAYVUQ010000669.1:0-2881 GCA_043787785.1 Bryobacteraceae bacterium | reverse complement strand
GGTAATTATGGCATGATCTCTCCACGGAGGATAAATATCTCCGTACCCGCGTACCTACCCAGCATGCAGCTCCATGGCATGCAGCGCCAGTGTCATGTAGTGCCAGTGTCAATGCCGATAACGAAGGAGTCATCCATGCTAAGCAGCTTCACCCATTGCCTATTCGCCTTAGCCCTATTCGCCCCCGCCCTCCACGCCCAGTTACACCCGGTCGATCCGCGGCAGACTCACGAGCGCATCCTCGCTATCGTGCCGATGGTGGGTAGCGGCAAGCCCGGCGACCCCAAAAAGCCGCTTTTCGCCGATACTCCTGAACTCATCGGCTATCACGCCGAACTCAGTGATAATGAGCAATTTGCCTTAGTCGAATTCGTCGCCCGCACCCGTGCCGCCTTGTCCGCCATCTCCCCGGCTCGCGACGCTCGCGTCCAGATCTTCCGCAAAGAAGGCCCCAGCCGGGAGGCCATCATTCGCGAATTCCAAAAACTCAAACCTAAGTTCAATATCGACAACTTCAGCCTCTCCGCTAACTAACCGGTCCCTCTCTCGCCTCATCCCCAAGGAAACTGCTATGAAGACTCGCGCCATCGCCCTGGGTACCCTCCTTTTCGCCTGCTTCATGCTCATTCAGGCCGCTTACACCTGGTATTTCACCGACAATTTCCCCGGTGGCGTCGTCAATTCCACCAATTGGCAGTTGAATACCAATTCGTCCAACAATGCCCAAATGGCGATTTCCAAACTGGCCATCCCGGATGGCAGCGTCGATCACGAAGTCCGGTCGGTGATTCCCGCCGTCTGCCCCGGCTTTCGCACCTTTGTGCACTTGCTGCGTGCCACCAGCGATTATGACGACAATTGGAACGGCGATGCCTACCGCATTGAGGTACGGTCGGCCATCACTGTCTTCGGTACCAACACTTGTAACATGCAGCTTTCGGTGAATAAAGTCACCAGCGTCTCTGGCTCCACCCAGTTGCTCTACCTCGCCAACCAGACCTATCCCGCCGGCCTCGTCTGGCGATCATTCGTTCGCAACGATGGCCCCAGCCCCGGGGTCACCGTCATCATCGGCGACCAGCAATGGACCCTCAACGACACTTCTCTCACTACCGGCAAGCCCGGTGTCGGCCAATTGCCCACCGTCGGGCCCATCCAGTTTAACGAACTGCCCATCAGCCTGGGCGTCATTGACCGCATTGCTCCCGCTGCTGTTACTGGCCTTTCCGCTATCCCCAATTCCAATAACATTCAACTCAACTGGTCGTCCGCCATCGACGACACCAACGGTTACGGCATCTGGAAATACGATCTCTACAAAGACAGTGTCTACATCGGCCGCACCAATTACACCTCCTTCAACTTCCCCGGCCTCAACGTCAACCAAACCTATTCCCTGGGTGTCGTCGCCGTTGATGGCCACCTCAACCGCTCCTCCACGGCCACCCTCAACGTCACCACCACTCCCATTGTCTCCAGTAACAACAGCCCGCGCCGCGTCGGCGTCCATAACCAGGCCGCTACTTGGGGCGGCATGGGCGAATCTATCGATTCGCTCTCCGGTAACCTGAATTACTCTCTCGGTATTGGCCAATTGAAGTTCCGCAACGGGGGCGGGGTCCCGCTGGCCCTCACTTACAACTCGCAAAACTGGCGCAAGACCAACTCCACCGTGGAAAAGCTCGGCGGTGACCTCGGCTTCGGTTTCGGCTGGCGCTTGCTCGCCGGCGCGCTCACCCCCGTCTGGCTCGACCAGTACACGCTCGGCTACTATCTCTTCACCGATTCCACTGGCGCTGAATACAAACTCGATGTCTCCTCCGGTGGTCTCTGGAAGTCAAAAGACGGCAGCTATCTCACTTACGATCCCGCCACCAATCGATTGTGGTTTCACTCGGGCGTCTTTTGGCTCATGGGCGCCACTTCCGCCTCGCCAGAGCCCGACACTGGCACCAAATACCCCACCCGCGTGCAGAATTCCAATGGGAACTATGTGGAGCTGAATTACCAGCCCGCCATCGGTTCCAGCACCGCCAATACCTCTTCCCGGCTCAGCCTCGCCTACGACAATACCGGCTATAGCTACGGCTTCACTTACGACACCACTGCTTCGCCGCACTTATTGTCTATCCTGGCACCGCCCAATTCCGGCCAGAACCGCAGCTTCACCTACACCACCACCAGCCTGGTTGACCCGTTTAACAGCGTTAGCTACGGCACCAGTTCGCTCCTCCAATCCACCACCCTCACCGGCACCAATCTTGCCACCACCTTCACCCACAATACTTACGGCGAACTTACCCGGGTCGACTTGCCCTATAAAGGCGCGCTCACTTGGGCCTACAGTCCCTTCACTTTCCTGGGTAATGTCGCCGTGCGCGAAGTCTCCTCCCGGGGCCTCATCAAGTCGCAAGGCGCTGCACCCGTCCCTTACAATCTGGAACGCAATGGCTCAGACAGCAGCCAGTACATGCACACCAGCCTCACCGTGAAAGATCCCTCCACCGTCGGCGCCAAAAAGTGGACCTTTTCGAGCGCCAACGACTACAAGCTCGGCTTCGTCACTCAACTCGACGAAACCGCGGATTGGGCCCTCACCAACACCCTGCGCCGCAGCGTATTTACCTACGCGCAGGACGCCAACACGGTCGCTTATCTCAAGGCCACTAACACCACGCTTAACCCCGGCACGGCTAATTCCCGCGAATCGCGCTCCGAACAAACCATTGACCTTTACGGCAACGTCACTGAAGTGAAAGCCTTCGATTTCAATGCGCTCGCTTCGCCCGCCCGCACCACCACCTGCGAATACCATTTCATCACCAGCGGCCAGCCCAATCCCCACTATCTCAATCGCCTGCCCAAAAACTGCAACGTCGCT
>JAYVUQ010000668.1:0-1999 GCA_043787785.1 Bryobacteraceae bacterium | reverse complement strand
TGAGGCCGCCTCTCTTCGATTGGGAGGATTTGTCTACTACTGTGCGGACGCTTTGGCCACTACCGGCATCGTGTAGTTCAGGGCCACTTCTTCGCCCTGCGCCACTCCGGACTTCACCACTTGTTGTGTGTAATTACGCGGACCCAGCTCAACCGCTCGCTTCTCGAACTGGCTGCCCTTGCGCACATACACAAAGCTCTTTCCTTTGTCCGCCACCACTGCCGCGCGCGGTACCAGAATCGCCGACGCTTGCTGATCCAGCAACACGTCCGCCGAAGCCGAGAGGTCGGGAATCAGGCGTGGGTCCATTCCGATGATCTCCACCCGCACTGGCACATTGCGAATATAATTCGTCTGGCGAAATCCAGCGGTGGCAATCGCCCCCAAAGAATAGATCTTGCCCTTCAGTCGCACGCCCGGAAACGCGTCCAGCGCGATGTCCGCCACTTGGCCCACTCGGAATTGCTGGCTGTCGGCCTGGCTGATATTGCCCTCCACCTGCATGCTGTTCTGCGCCACCACTTTCAGAATGCTTTGGCCGGAATAGACCTGGTCGCCTTCCTGAATCTGGCGCGGTTCGGAGCCCATATATACCGACTGCATCACCACTAGGCCACTCAAAGGGGTATCCACCTTGAAGCGCTCTGCATCTTTTTTGTGGCGGTCGCGATGGCGCACATGGCGCTCCAGCGTGTAGGCCAGCACCGCAAGTTCGGCTTTCTGCGACGCTTGCTTAAACGTCAAATCCGTCCGCAGTTCGTCGTAAGCCGCCTGCGCTTCGTCAACCGCCAGCTTCAAAAGTTCCTGATCGATCGAAGTGCGAACCTCGCCCGAAGATGCCTCCAGCTTAGCTTTTTCGAGTTGCGACTTCGCCACCCGCTGCGATTGCACCAAATTCTCCCATTCAATGCCCTGCTCAGCGCGTCGTTTCGTCACGTCGCTCTCCGCTTGCAGCACCGTCGAGTGGACGTCGTCAATGTGGTCCAGCATCGCCTGTGCATCGATTTCGGCTACCCGCGTTCCCGGCTTCACCACCACCCCCGCGGGGGCCAGTTTGGTAAGCATCAATGGCTTATTGGCTTCCGGACCCGTCATCCGCGGCACCGTTACATTGGCATAGTTTCGCGCCGACGTTTGCCCCGACACCCGCATCCGAATCTCAAACGGACCCGTCACCACCTTGGCTGTCTTGAATACCGGCTGCGCCGCCGCCTGTTGCTCCGCCTTCTGCGACTCCATCCACCGCCACCCGGCCACCCCGGCTACGGCGAGAATACCCAGGCCGATCATCCAGCCCCGTGAAGGCTTCTTCGGTGCCGGCGGCGCCAAAACCGGTTGCGGGGCCTGCGGTACGGGTTGCGGTAGAGGATTTAGTAGGGCCGACATCGGTGAAATCGCCTCGGGCTTCAAAAGTCTAACTAATCTAGTCTATAACGGTCTTCTCGGCCATTGGAACCCACTAAAGGAAGCCGATGGGCAAAGAAATCCACAGGGAAAGGCGCACACCCAACCTCTTTCGTTACATCGGCATGCTATTCTGACCGACAACTTTGTCAATTTATTGGAAAGAACCACGCTGGCGAGCCCTTTGGGCGGCGATGTTCGGCTACATGCTCGACGCCATGGACGTCCTTCTCTATGTCTTCGCCATGCGCACCATTCAGGCCGAGTTCGGCCTTTCTAACCGCGAAGCCGGCCTGGTCAGCTCCGCCACCCTCATCGCCTCTTCGTTTGGCGGCATTGCCGCCGGCATCCTCTGCGACCGCATCGGGCGGCGGAAGACCCTCATTCTCACCATCCTGGCTTACTCACTCGCCTCGGGCGGTACTGCCTTTTCCACCGGTTTGTGGAGCCTCATCTTCTGGCGCGCCCTCGTCGGTCTCGGCCTCGGGGGCGAATGGAGTGCCGGCGCTACCCTAGTCGCCGAAAGTTGGCCCGCTCAGCATCGCGGCAAGGCCATCGCCCTCATGCAGTCCGGTTGGGCCATCGGCTACATGCT
>JAYVUQ010000667.1:0-1926 GCA_043787785.1 Bryobacteraceae bacterium | reverse complement strand
CGGCGCCCAATCTCTTGCGTGATGAAGGCCAACTGACGAGTCGCCTCCTGGTCTGGCACCTCGAGCACGTCGCACTGCGCCTCCGTCATGCCGGCGAGCGAAACCGCTTGCAGCATTTCCTGGCGGCGATGGGCCGCGTAGGCTTCCCGGCGATCGAAGCCCGCACGCGTGAAGTACTTCGGATTGCGGGGCCCGGAGTCCGTCACGTGGAGAATGCGACAGCCGGCACCCAGACGCGAACTGGCGGCAATCACTTCGTCATCATAATGGGCAACTACAATCAGCAGCACATGCCATTATGGGCACGTGCGCATCGGAATTACTTGTTACCCCACCTACGGCGGCAGTGGCATTGTCGCCACCGAACTTGGCCTGGAGCTGTCCTTGCGGGGACACCAGGTCCACTTCATCAGCTATGCGAATCCGGTGCGGCTGGAAGGGCGCGAACGCATTTTCTATCACGAGGTGGAAGTAACCACTTACCCGCTGTTCCAGTATCCGCCGTATACTCTGGCGCTGGCTTCGCGCATGGTAGATGTGGCCGAGCACCATCAGCTGGATCTGCTGCATGTGCACTATGCCATTCCCCATTCGGTGTCGGCCTATTTGGCGCGTAATATGATGTTGGCGCGCCGTCGGCTGCCCTTTGTCACGACTTTACACGGCACCGACATCACGCTGGTTGGTACTGACCCCAGCTACTTCCCCATTACTAAGTTTTCGATTGAAGAGAGCGACGCGGTCACCGCCATTAGTGAGGACTTAAAGCGGCAAACCCAATCCGTTTTCGGCATCACGCGTCCCATCGACGTGATCCACAACTTTATCTGTCCCAGCACCTATCGGCCGCGGCCGGAAATGCGGGAGCGGAGGCCCACTCTCATTCACATCTCGAACTTCCGTCCGGTGAAGCGCGTGCTCGATTGCATCCGCATTCTGGCCGAGGTTCGCAAGAAGGTCGACGCCGACCTCTGGATGGTGGGTGACGGGCCAGACCGCACGCCGGTCGAACGCCTCGCCCGCGAACTCGGTGTCGAGCCGCACGTCCGCTTCTGGGGCAAGCAGGACCAGATCCCGTCGCTTCTGCCCCGCGCCCATGTTCTGCTGATGCCGAGCGAGATGGAGAGCTTCGGCCTCGCGGCGTTGGAGGCGATGTCCTGCGGCCTGGTCCCGGTCGCCACCCGCGTCGGGGGCGTACCCGAGTTGATCGATGACGGCCAAACCGGCTTCCTGGCTCCCGTCGGCGACGTGATCGCTCAAGCTGAGCACGTCACCCGCCTACTCACCGAATCTGAGCTATACCAAACCATGGCCGCCGCCGCCCGCCACGCAGCGAAGACGCGCTTCAATACCAACGAAGTGATCCCACAGTACGAAGCCATTTACCACCGCGTCATGAGGTAGCCAGTTAGCCAAAACATACGTCGCCAAAAACACAGCTCAAAAACATAAGTCCGACGAAACAATAAGAGTAAGCTAATGTTGCAGATAGCGGGAGGTGACTCTTCCCCGATGGTCATTGGCCGGCGGTTGGCCTGGATTTTCCACAACTTTGTTTGAAAATAAGTGAGAAGTTTCCCCTTGAAAACACACTTATAGGCAGATGGCCAAACTCCCGCAGAAAAAACCTAGGCTCGCCGCCGCTCCGCCCCGCAAGCGCGACTGGCACGTCCGCCACGTTTACCACATCTACCAGCGCGGCAGCCGCCGACAGCGCGTCTTCCATACCCGCGCCCAACTCGTCTCCTACCTGGACCACTTCGACCGCCTCGCCCGCCGCTACCGCGTCCGTGTCCACGCCTTCTGCCTCATGTCCAACCACGTGCATTTCCTCCTCGAACCCCTTGCGAAATGGGGCATATCGCAGGTAATGCAGCACTTGCAGTCCCACTACGCAAGGACCGTCCACCAAGCCGAAGGACTCAC
>JAYVUQ010000666.1:0-4950 GCA_043787785.1 Bryobacteraceae bacterium | reverse complement strand
GCCTTCGCACTGTCCCTAGGGACGGAGAATGCCAACAGAATTACGAGAGAGACAGTTCTTACTGAAAACACGGGGAAACACCTCGTTGATTGGGTATCTTCGGAGTGTATCACTGCCGATCAAACGGCTGGATCCTGCGGTATCACGTCCAGGCCAAGGCCCACGCAGGATCGGCTTGGTACTTGCTCACAAGGTCGATTTCGATGTAGAGGGTGGCCGGCACATCTCGCCGAGCGAATTCCACACGATATTGCAGATGGTCATCGATTCAGCATGCTCAAGTGACTGCAAGTAGCAGTGTAATTGCACGTTTTGCCTTGGACGCGTTCCCAGGCGCTCACGCAGCGAACAGGACCCGGAGTGGCATTCGCTCCTGGCTGGTCGTAAATTGGGAACGATCTCGAGGCGGATGCGTTCGTTCGGGTACCCGTTCGATCAGTTCGTCCTCGGTCATCTTGAATAGGTTTCGATTGAGACGCCAACGCGCGTATCCCTTTTGAGCCGTTTGGTTTGCCGAAGGAAATCGCCGGAAAGTAAGAAGATTATCGACGTCGCGGGAGACCCGGGATGCCCCAATGCCAGCTAAGCGCGCTGAATTCGCCGCAGCGTATAGGCCTCCGGCGACAGGCTCTCTTTCTCCAGGCGCTTCCAATCGTCGTTGACGTGGATCAACTTGCCGCTGATGTGGTTCGACCTCTCCGAAATGAGGAATGCCGCCAGTTGAATCTGCTTTTCCGGCGCAATGCCGCCGCTTTGCCGAACTTGCTGCGCATCTTCCTGCTCGCGCCAGCCGGCACTCTCACCCGCGCGCAAAATCTCGTCCGTCATGCTGGTGTAGGCCGCCCCCGGCGCCATGCAATTCACCTGCACGTTATGCTCCTGCACCTCTTCAGCTAGGGTTTCCGCAAACCGCACCAGCGCCGTCTTGGCCGCGGCGTAAGCCGTAAAATTGGGCCGCGGCTTAGTGGCGCCGCCCCCCGTCAGCAACAGCAGTTTCCCTTGCTTGGCAGCAAGCATCCCGGGCAAAGCCGCCCGGCACGTATGCATCACTCCGATCAAGTTCGTGTCCATCGTCTCTGCCCAGGCCTTGGGGTCACATTCCGCCAGCGGCCCGATGGGCCCCTGGATCGCCGCGGCACAGATCACGGCGTCCAGGCGGCCGAAGTGCGCCCGCATGCGGTCGGTGGCCGCTAATATCTGCTCATAATCCCGCACATCCGCGCGAATTCTCAGTGACGTGCCCCCGGCATGTTCAATTTCCAGAGCCGCCAAATCGAGTTCGGCCTTGGTGCGCGCCAATAGCCCCACGCGGGCTCCCATTTGGGCCAATCCGATGGCCAAACGCTTGCCAACGCCCCGGCCCGCGCCCGTGATGAGGATCCCGGAATCCTGGATGGTGGGTGTCGGCAACACTTGCAGTTTACCCCGCCGGGTGACTTTACCCAAATGGCCTTACCCGATTGCCTCTAATAGGCTATTCTTAAAGATCGAGAGATTAATTCACTAATGCGTACCGCCAAGTTATTCCCTAACGCCGCGCTCGCCGTGTTTTGCCTAGGAGGGCAATGAGTAAAGAAGACTGTATTGAAGTGACCGGCACGGTGGTGGAAAAGTTCCCCAGTGGGCTCTTCAGCGTCCAATTGGATCAGGAACGCATCGTACTGGCCCACCTCGCCGGCAAACTGCGCCGCAACCGTATCCGTGTTCTCGCGGGTGACCGCGTCACCATGGAACTCTCTCCCTATGACCTCACCAAGGGTCGTATTACCTACCGCCACAAGTAAAAAACTATAGCCCGTGTCCAACGAAATTATCCGGCCGAAGCGCGTTCTCGTGTTGTTCGGCACCAGGCCAGAGGCCATCAAACTTTGTCCCGTCATCCGCGATCTCCAGTCGCGGCCAGACGATTTTGACACCCGTGTTTGCATCACCGGTCAACACCGCGAGATGCTCGACTCCGTGTTGAGCGTCTTCGAGGTGGAGCCCAACTACGACCTGGATACCATGCAGGCCGGCCAGTCGCTCACCGCTTCCACCGCCCGCATCCTGGCGGCCCTCGAGCGGGTCATGCTCGATTTTCTGCCGGAATTGGTTATCGTTCAGGGCGATACTACGTCGACTTTTTGCGGCGCTCTCGCTTCCTTCTATCAGCGCGTGCCCGTCGCCCACGTGGAAGCTGGCCTGCGCACTTTCGACCTTTGGCAGCCCTTCCCCGAAGAGATGAACCGCGTCGTCACCACGCGCCTTTCGGCCCTGCACTTCGCCGCCACCGAACGCGGCCGCGACAACTTGTTGGCGGAGGGCGTACCCGAAAAATACGTCCACATCACAGGCAACACCGGCATTGACGCGCTCCTGTTCGTTCGCGACCAGATCCTGAACGGCGACCTCATCCCTTTCCGCTCCTTTGAAGCGCCCGAGGGCCGCCGCATTGTCCTGGTGACCATGCACCGCCGGGAGAGTTTCGGCGATGGCCAACTAAAAGTCTGCCGCGCCCTGCGCAAGATCGCCGCGCGCGACGACGTGCATATGATTCTGCCCGTCCACCCCAACCCTGCCGTCGAAGCCGTCGTCAAAGAGCATTTGGGCGACCAACCGAACATCCACCTCATCGAGCCGCTCGACTACGTCTCATTTGTCGACTTGCTGCGCACCTGCCACTTCGTCATCACCGATTCGGGCGGCGTGCAGGAGGAGGGCCCCTCCCTAGGCAAGCCGATTCTGGTACTGCGTGACAAAACCGAGCGTCCAGAAGCCATCGATGCCGGTACGGTTCAGTTGGTGGGCACCGATGAAAAACGCATCGTTCGCCAGTGTACGCGACTGCTCGATAGCCCCTCGGAATACGTCCGCCGCAGTTTCGTTCACAACCCTTACGGAGATGGCCACGCCAGCCCCCGAATTTCCAGCGCAATTCACTCATTCTTAAACGTTTAGCGTTTAGAAATAATTCCTAAAAAAGGCTCGAAAACGCCCCTTCCGACCCCTGTTTTTTGGAACTCGTTCTCTATACTGAGGTCGAGAAGGAGGAACACGAGTCTTGAAGACCACACCCATCAATTCCCGCCGCCGGAACTCGTCCGGTTTGCCGCCCAACCTCACCGAGCGTGACCTGGCGCATGAACTGCGCCAGCTCCTCATCGGTCAGCAGGCGGCCATCGACGCGATCATCCCTTATGTGACGATGTTTCAGGCCGGCTTGGCACCCGAAGGTCGGCCCGCTGGAGTATTTCTCCTCCTGGGCCCGTCTGGCACCGGCAAGACGCGTACGGTTGAGGCCCTGGCCGAGGTGCTGCATGGCAGCGAGAAGGCCGTCCTCAAAATCGACTGCGGTGAGTACCAAATGGACCACGAGGTCGCCAAATTAATTGGCGCGCCCCCCGGTTATCTCGGCCACCGTGAGACGCAGCCTCTGCTTACCCAGTTCCGGCTCAGCTCTGTGGCCAGCGAACAGTCACCCTTGTCGATCGTCTTGTTCGACGAGGTGGAGAAGGCCGCGCCTTCCCTCAACCGGCTCCTGCTGGGCGTGCTCGACAAAGGTCATTTGCGCCTAGGCGACAACACCAGCGTCAACTTCGAGAACTCCATCATCTTCATGACCAGCAACCTGGGCGCGGCCGCGATGATGAAAGAGCTCGGTGCCGGCTACGGCTTTGGCCGGGGCGGCTCCAACTTGACCCTGGTCGAAACGGCCGATCGCTCCCGAAAGCTCACCGCCATTGCCGATAACGCTGTGCGCAAGGCCTTCACTCCGGAGTTCATCAACCGGCTCGATTCAACGGTGACCTACGAGCCGCTCTCGCGCGAGGCGCTCGACCAGATCCTCGACCTGCAACTGGCCCGCTTGGACGCCCACATCCGCAGCCGGCTCGGCCTGCGCTCCTTCACCGTCGAGGTGCGGCCCGACGCCCGAGCCTATCTACTCGAACGCGGCGTCAGCACCAGCTTCGGCGCGCGCGAACTCAAACGCACCATCCACCGGCAAGTGCTCCAGCCCCTCTCAAGCTTCATCCTCGCCGGCCGCATCCGGGCCGGCAGCTACGTCCGGATCTCGTTAAGTGAAGCTGGCGACTCGCTCAGCTTCACCCAACGCCTCTACGACCCCGCCGCCTAGCCACTACGTTCCCGGCTGAACCGAATTTTCGGCCAGCCGGAAGCTAGCTCACCCCATGAGTGATGGCGCACATTCACCCCCAAACTAACCTACTGAAACTTGGTTCCCTGCTGAAACTTGGTCCGACGAACTTTTAACTCTATTTATTACAATGATTTACGGGTAAGTTTGCATTCACTAACCAAATCGCTCAAGCAATAAGATCAATAGAATCATTGATTTATCCACAATATCTCTCGTATCTCTATGATTCTAAACAGATCCTTCACCTCCCCCTTTCTCTGTACATCCGCCGCTGCTCCTTGTGGATCGCCTTCCAACGTTGCTTCTGTTCGGCCGCCTCTGACGGGTCAGCCGCCCGCTCCAAGTGGGCAATCTCCCGCTGCAGCTTGCCATAATGAGCCCACCTGCCCCCATCCAGCCGACTTTCCTCCAGCGCCTGCCGCACCGCACAGCCGGGCTCTTCCTGATGGCGGCAATCGCGAAACCGGCACGCCGCGGCCAACTCGGCCACGTCCTGAAACGTCTGGTCGAGCGCTTCGGGCGCATTCCAAAGCTGCAGTTCCCGCAAGCCGGGAACGTCCATGAGCAGCCAGCCCAGTTCCAGCAGGATCAACTCCCGATGGGTGGTAGTGTGACGGCCGCGAGAATCGTGTCCGCGCACCGGTTGGGTCCGCATCGCTTCACAGCCGCGCAGCCGATTAACCAAGGTCGACTTGCCCGCGCCCGATGACCCCAGCAGAACGGCCGTCTCCGCCAATTCCACATGGCTCAACAGCGCCCCGAGCCCTTCGCCCGATAAAGCGCTCAGCGCTACCACCGGCGCCAAGCGTTCG
>JAYVUQ010000665.1:0-8534 GCA_043787785.1 Bryobacteraceae bacterium | reverse complement strand
TTTGTGGGGGCCACGTTGCTGTTGTTCGGTGTGGGGCTGTTTCTGATTGGTGACGCGAAGCAACTTTTTACTAAGTCGTTCGATGTTAGCGCCGATTTTGAGAAAGTAACTGGTCTCGAAATTGGCACCAAGGTGCGGGTGGCGGGTATGGACGCCGGCGCGGTGACCGTGATTACCATACCGTCGCGGCCACATGGGAAGTTTAAGGTCCGCCTTCGGATCACCGAAAAGCTGCATCCGTTGGTCCGCCGGGATTCGGTGGCCTCGATCCAGACCGACGGCCTGCTGGGAAACAAATTTCTGGAAATCGAGGCCGGCATGGACGGTTCACCGCTCGCCAAGGACGGCAGCGGAATTCTCAGTCAGGAGCCTTTTGATTGGGGAAACTTGATGGACCAGGTGAAACTCACGGTGAAGGCAGCGAATGATGTCGTGGTGGGGCTGAAGGAGCCCCTGCACGATGCCATTACGAACATCGCGCAAACCGCGCATTCCACCGACGCCATGATTCGCACGGCCACGCCGCGCGTGCGCGGCATCCTCGATTCATCAAACAAAGTGGCGGCCAACATCCAGGAGATCGCCGAAGGCATTCGCCAAGGTCATGGTGCCGTCGGAGCACTGCTGTATGACGAGCAGTTGTCTGGCAACGTCAAACAAGCCGTCACCGATGCCCGGCAGGCGGTGCAGCACCTCCGCGACACGACGGAGAGCGCGAAGAAGCTGGTCGCCAAGGTGGATGACAGCGAGATCGTGCCGGAGGTGCAACAGGCCGTTAAGAATATGCGCGAGATTACCGCGCAGGTGAAGGACGCGGTGGAGAAGTTCCAATCAGCGGCCGGGGAAGGTGGGGGGGTAAGCGAAAACCTCCAGCGGACGTTGGCCTCGGCCAACGAGGCGATGTCTGACCTTTCGGACGATACGGAAGCGCTGAAGCATAATATTCTCTTCCGTGGCTTCTTCAAGAAACGCGGTTTCTATGACCTTGCGGCCGTGAGCGCGCCAGAGTATCAGGCGGGGAAGGTGGGCAAAGGCTTTACCCGTCACCCCATTTGGATGGAAAGCTCAGGGTTGTTCACGGTGGACGCCAAGGGGGTGGAGGCCCTGAGTGTCACCGGTAAGGCGGCGCTGGACGAAGCGATGGCCGTGATTCTCCAATTCCCCCGCAACGGGCCCATGATGGTGGAAGGTTACGCTACCGCTGGCACTCCATCCGAGCAGTTCCTACGGGCCCGGCGGCGGGCCGCTCTCGTTCGGACTTACCTCATCTACCGGTTTCACCTGCGACCGAATTACACGGGAATCGTCGCCATGGGCGCGGCACCGGTGGATGGCGCCGCTGGAGAGGGTGTTCGCCTCGTATCGTTCTATAAGAAATGAGCATTACATGAACTCTCAGAAAAAGGCCTATCTGGTCGGTGGTGGCATTGGCTCTCTGGCCGCCGCAGCCTTTATGATTCGTGACGGTGGAATACCTGGAAGTAACATCACCATATTCGAAGCGATGAGTCTCCCTGGGGGAAGCCTGAATGGGGGAGGAAATGCCCGCGATGGCTATACCTTGCGCGGTGGACGCATGCTGACCACGGACAACTACGAATGCACTTGGGAATTATTTAAAACCATTCCCTCGCTGACGATGCCAGGCCAGAGCGTATATGAAGAGACGATGGCCTTTAACGAACTCCATCCGCCGCATTCTCAGGCGCGGCTGGTGGACCGGAATCGGTTTGTTGTCGACGTGAACTCCATGGGCTTCACCATGCAGGATCGCGTGGAGTTATTCAAATTGGCGCAAGCCGATGAGGCCACGCTGGGGGCTACCCGTATTACGCATTGGCTCTCTCCTGAGTTCTTCGATACCAAATTCTGGTCCATGTGGGCCACTACGTTTGCCTTTCAACCCTGGCATAGCGCGGTGGAGTTTAAACGTTACTTACACCGTTTCATGATGGAGTTCTCGCGGATTGAGACCCTGGCCGGAGGGAAGCGCACGACTTACAACCAGTTCGATTCCTTAGTTTGCCCGTTAGTGAGTTGGTTGCAGGGGCAAGGCGTGAAGCTGGTGCCGGACTGCACGGTGACCGACTTCGACCTGATGGAGGATGGCCCACAAATAGCCGTGCGAGGCATCAAGTGTCTGCGGCACGGATTCGCGGAGACGATCCCGGTTGGCGCGGAGGATCTGGTATTTTTTCAGAACGGTTCGCTGACGGACGCTTCGAGCTACGGGTCAATGACCAGTGCGCCCTTGGCACTGACGAAACAGGATAGCGGCGGCTGGACGCTGTGGGAGAAAGTGGCCGAGGGACGTCCGGAGTTTGGTAACCCGGCCGCATTCAACGAGAGTATTCCGGAGTCCTATTGGGCATCGTTCATGGTGACCTTGCGCGATCCGCGTTTCTTCGACCAAATGGAGGCCTTCACCGCCAATCACGCCGGTACGGGCGGCCTGGTTACCTTCCAGGACTCGCGTTGGTTCCTGTCGGTCGTTCTCGCCCATCAACCGCATTTCGCTGGCCAACCAGAGGACGTACAAGTGTTCTGGGGTTACGCCCTGCACCCGGACCGGATCGGCGATTTTGTCGCGAAATCAATGTCTGACTGCAATGGCGCGGATATCCTGCAGGAGCTCTGCGGCCACTTGAACTTCGACCGCGAGCTGGTCGCGACGGCGACTTGCATTCCTTGCCGGATGCCGTATATCACGAGTATGTTTATGCCGCGCACGCTGGCGGATCGACCGTTGCCGGTGCCGAAGGTCTCAAAGAACCTTGCTTTTGTGAGTCAGTTTGTGCAGATTCCGGACGACGTGGTCTTCACTGTGGAGTACTCGGTGCGCGCTGCCCAGATGGCGGTTTACAAACTACTGCATCTCACTCGCGAGATCCCGCTGATTCACCGGCATCACCAGTCGTTGAAAGTGCAGTTCGAAGCCGCAATGAAGGCTTTTGCCTGAACGCTATCCTCGCTGGCGGAGACGACGCCTCACTAAAATCGCCTGGTAATTGGGATCTTCGAAGATCAACTGCCGCACTTGGCTGCTGATTTCCTGCCAGTCGTGAATGAAGTAACCCGCTTCTCGTCGGCTCATCGTCTGGAGCCGCTTGGCCTGGAGAATTTTCAGGATTTCCCCGGTCTCGGCTCGCTGGTCTCCTGGATGATTCCGGGCCACCGTCTCCAAGGCCGCCGCAACGCGGACGAACTCCGCAAGCACTTGCAGCCGGATCCGTTCCGCCCATTCCACCTGTGCCGGGGAACCAGTGAGGCGGGAAGGACCTTCCGGATCGGCACCGCCGTCGTCTTCCCAAATTTCCAGCTCTTTCGTCATGGAGTAAGTCATTGAGTTTGCTTCTGAGGGGTTCGGCCAGTACTTCATGAACTGCGACGGGTGTCCTGGCGAGCGTTTTAGTGAATAGGTTCGAACATGCTTTTGCCGACAAACAGGCGTCAATCGCGACTCCGGCCGGGGGTTAACAGCGTACTGGGGAGAAGATGATTTGGTAGGTCAGGGCCACCAGACGATGGCCCTGACGGGTGGCGATTGCTAGCTTATGTTGGCCCGCAGCATGGGCTTGTCAGTGACAGAGAAATCGGCGCTGGCTTCGCCGGTGGAAGCGATATCGTGAGCGCCGGTGCGTTCGAGGATATCCTTCGCGCGACTGGTCCATTCGGAATTATCGCTATGGACAGAGAGGAGAATGCCGCCTTCCTTTATGCGGCCTTCGTAGCGCTTCGCTTCGTACTCGGGCATGCCCATGCCCGTGAGGGCACCCAGAACACCACCGGTGACAGCGCCGGCACCCATTCCAGCCAGCGCTCCCATGATGGGTCCGGCGGCGATGAAGGGGCCGACACCCGGAATGGCGAGGGCACCAATGCCCGCCAGCCAGCCGAGCGTGCCGCCCAGCACCGCGCCTGCAGAAGCACCGGTGGCGGCGCCTTCGGGGGCCTTGGTGCTCTTTTCGACGGCGAAGTCCTTGGTGCCGACGTTATCGGGCAGTAGCGCCGAGATATCGGTGTTACGAAAGCCCGCGAGGCGGAGGGCGTCGACGGCGCCGGAGGCGTCGTCACGAGTTTTGTAGATGCCAAAAACAGAGGTATTTGCCATGATAGGTTCCTTTAAACTGGTTATTTTTTAGTCGGAGCGATTTCGAGATCGTTGGTGACATTTTTCACGCCGGCGATGGAGGTCGCCTTCTTCGCCACGCTGTCTTTTTCGGCAAGATCGCGTACCGGACCACGCAGGGTTACCATGCCGTCACGGGCAACGATCTTGATGTTGTGGGCGTAGGTCGAAAGCGATTTATCGTCGACTACCGACTTACGCACCTTGCGGGCTAGTTCGGTATCGGCCGCATTGATCTTTTGTTGGTCGGCGGTGATCGCGTGTTTGGCGCGATCGCGTTGATTCATTTTCGTGTTGTCTGTTTCCTGCGCGAGTAGCGTGGCGCAGCAGCTGGCCCAGCTCATAATGAGGAGGTATTTCATAATCGGATTCCTTTGAAGCATTAGCTACTGGGTCCAACGGTTTCCCGATAGGCTTGGCGCCCGGCATCGAGAGCGGCAGTCAAGCTGCCGCGCCCTTTCTCGAGGGTCTCCCGTCCCTGCTCGACGATCTCCCGTCCTTGTCCGGCGAGCTCAGTGGCTTTCTCGGTGGCTTTCTCCGCCAGGTCCTGGCCTTGGCGAGCGACGTAAGCCTTACCGGTATTCACGCCGTCGCGGATGGCGTCGCGAGTCGCTTGGCCGGATCGCGGAGCAAGCAGAATTCCCAAGCCCACGCCGAGTCCGGCTCCGAGTAAAAAGAGGCAAGTGTCTTTCGACATGCTGGATGTTGTACAGTCATTCATTGGAGTGGTTCCTTAGTGTTTGTGCATTTCGCGGAAAGAATACTTCGAGAGGATTTTGGTTAGGGCGGCGGTTTGCGGGGAGGCGAGGCCTTTGCCGCCGCGCACGATCTCCTTGGTGGTGTAACGATTGCCGTAGAGTGCGTGGTTCTCGTCAAGGTCCTGGCGCAAAGTGGAACCTTCCAGGGACACGCCAGCGAAAAGGCCACGAGACCGCGAATAGCCCAAAATCTCGGCGCGCATAAAGGCGTCGGTTTCAGCTTGGGCGGTGCGGCCCACTGGGCCAGCCATCGCCTGCGCGACTCCGCCGATTTTGAACTGCGATTGCATCAAACGGTCAGCGCCGCTGGAGTTCATGATCAGCAGAACGAGGTCGGTTTCGCCCACGCCAATCTGAAGCCCGATGCTGCCACCTTCCACGCGCAAGCCAGCCGGGTTGGTCCAGCCGCTGCGATTGACGTTGCGGCAGGACATGAAGCCCTTACCGTACTTGGCACCGACAATAAATCCAGCTTTCTTGAGCCCGGGGACAATGACCACGCAGTGAGCACGTTCCAGTAGCTCGTCGGGGATCGCCTTATCCGGAATGGCCATAATTTCTTCAAAGGTGGTGACGGCCGCATGGAGGCGGTCCGTGCTCTTTTCGGTTGTCTTGTGGTCGGCCAGGAGTGAGCCGCACGAAAAGCTGAGGGCAGTGAGCAGAGTAAGATTTTGGATCTTCATGGTCTTCACCAAGAGCAATTGCGGGGCCAATCCCGTTTTTCGGCAGGTTTGCGTGTTTCCTGGGCTGGCGGTCGGCAATACTTTCGCTTATCTGGCGCAACTGTTGCCCGATTTTGGTTTGGCGGCAGGATTGCAAAGCTCTTGGTACGAAGGAGATTCCTCATGAACTGGGATCAGGTAGAAGGCAAATGGAAGCAGATGAAAGGGTCCGCCCGCGAGACGTGGGGTAAGCTGACCGACGACGATCTGGAAAAGATCTCCGGGAAGAAGGATCAGTTGATTGGCCAGGTGCAGGAGCGCTACGGGGTGGCCAAGGAGGAGGCGGAGAGACAGGTGTCGGCCTGGCTGAAGCGTCACGATGAGAAGGCCATGGGTGCCAAGCTTTAGGAAGTGCGTCCGCTGTCGAAACGCCGCGTTGAGCCGAAAGCCCAGCGCGGCGTTTTCATTTTCCGGTACCATGAACAGCGATGGATGGTAATCACTTTGCCGGGCGGGTGTTGATTGTCGACGACGATGAGAGTCTGCGCCAGGGCCTGCGGGCCATGATGGTTGACGCGGGCTGGAATACCGCCGAGGCGGGAGACGGCCAAGAAGCGCTGGACCGCCTAGCGACCTACGATGCCGATGTGATTGTCACCGATCTGGTGATGCCACGGATGGATGGTATTGAATTTCTCCGGGCACTGCGGGCAGCGGGCGACGAACGCCCGGCGATTGTCTTAACCGGATTTGGCAGTCTCGATAAGGCGCTCTCCCTGGTGCACGATCTGGGCGCTTTCTGGTTTTTGGAAAAGCCCGTAAAGACGAACGCGCTGAAAGCCTTGCTGGAGCGGGCCATTACGCAACGAAGGTTAGCGCTGGAAACGCAATCGCTCAAACGGGATTTGGCCAACCGGGGCTTTCTGGGAGAGATGGTGGGTAAGTCGAGGGCGATGCAGCAGGTATTTCACCTGATTCGCCAAGTGGGGCCGAGCGCGGCTTCGGTATTTATCAGCGGCGAAAGCGGGACGGGAAAGGAGTTAGTGGCCCGGGAGTTACATAAAATAAGCCCTCGCCGGAACCAACCGTTTATCGCGATTAACTGCGCTGCGCTGCCGGAAAGCCTGATGGAGAGTGAGTTATTCGGCCACGAGAAGGGTGCTTTCACGGGAGCGGTCGATCGCCGCGCAGGCTGCTTTGAGCAGGCGCACGGTGGCACTCTATTTCTCGACGAGCTGGGTGAGATGCCGCTGGCGACCCAATCGAAGTTGTTACGCGTCATCGAAGACCGGCGCGTCCGCCGGCTGGGGGGGAGGGCCGAAATCGAAGTGGATACGCGCATACTCGCGGCGACCAATCGACCCTTGGACGCCGTGCTGCGGGATAAGTACCTACGAGAGGATTTATATTACCGCGTAAACGTATTTCACATTGAGTTATCCCCCTTGCGAGACCGCAAGGAAGACATTCCTGAGCTGGCCCAGTCGCTCCTGATGTCCCTCAATCGGAAGCATGGCGCGTCGGTGACGCGGATTGAGCCGGCCGTGATGAGCCGGCTCGAAGAGCACGCTTGGCCAGGAAACATTCGCGAGTTGCGGAATGTGATGGAACGGGCCGTGATACTCGCGTGGGAGGGCCCGATTCAGCTACATCATTTACTGATCGATGCCGAGGCGCGGATGCCGGAGACCATGATCGCGACTGGCAACGCGGGAGGCAACGCGACTGGCAACGCGGGAGGCAACGCGACTGGCAACGCGACTGGCAACGCGATTGGGATGCCGGCCGCGGTGGCGGCGGATATGATCGCGTTTCGGGCGGGTGAGCCCCTGGTGAAGGTGGAAGACGCCTATATTCAACTCACCCTCAAGCATGTCAACCAAAATCGGAAGCGGGCGGCGAGTCTGCTGGAGATCAGCGTGCGCACTTTGCACAATCGGCTGACCGCGTTGCGTAACGGCACCGCGCCAGAAGAAGCTATTGACGAGGAAAACTAAGCGGCGGGAAGAGTGAAGCAGACCGCCGTGCCTTGGCCCGTTGTCGATTCGATCCACAGGTTGCCGCCGTGCAGTTCGATCGCCCTCCGGCAATAAGTTAACCCCAAGCCCTCACCGGGAAAATCATGCGGGTGAAGGCGTTCAAACATCCTCAAGCAGCGTTCTGCCCGCTCTGGCTCAATACCCAGGCCGTTGTCGGCCACCGACAATCGCCACTTTCCCGAAGCGGATTCCTCCACCGCGGTCACGTCGATCCGAACTGGCTCAGCGCGCTTGAACTTGCACGCGTTATCGATCAGCCGTCTGAAGACTTCCGTGAGCATTTCGAAGTCGCCGTGAACGGACGGCAGTGGGTGGATGATGATCGACGAGCGGAGCGGTTCAGCCCAGCGGGTGACGGCATTGCGCAGGGCAAGGTTGAGGTCGGTTTTCTCGAGGCGAACAAACTCCTGCAGTTGCAGGACTTCAAACATGCCGGTGAGCCGGGCCTCGAGGCGAATCGCGCTTTCCTGGATCTTCGTCGCACAGAGTGCGGTATCTTCGGCGGGATCGGCGAGTAAATCGGCGTAACACCGGATCATGCGCAGTGGCTCGCGCATTTGATGGGCGGCCATGGCAAGTTCGGCGGGCAAGCGTAGCAAAGCCGGATCGGTTTCGTGCATCGCCTCCCATGTTAGTGCGGAAGTTGCCCGAAAGTGGAAAATTCTGCATTCTTCCGCGCCGGATTAGGATTGGCCCTCCGCTTGCAACGCAGGATCTGGAATGACTCAACAAGGAGAAAATTCATGACTTTTTCGAAATTTACATTTATCGGAATCAACACGACGATGGCGGCGTTGCTGATGGCGCAGGTGCCGAATCCAACCCAGACCAACCTGCCGGAGACCAGCCGGGACGGCATTCCTATCTTCCGGGTTACTTCGGTGTCGAAGTCGGTCACATCGATCAACTATCACCATCGGCAGGGGTCGACGGTGGTGGGATTGGC
>JAYVUQ010000664.1:0-2632 GCA_043787785.1 Bryobacteraceae bacterium | reverse complement strand
TATAAGATCACCAAGCAAGAGTGGATGCCTCAGGAAGATCAAAGCGAACTCGCCGTCTACATGGAGTTACCCGAGGGCTTCTCCCTCGAGGGCACTGAGCAGTTCACCATGCGGTTGGCAAAGAAACTCGAGAAAGTTCCCGGCGTCCGCGCGGTGATTCCCCAAAGCATGCAAATGCTCAATCGCGTCACCATGTCTTACATGACCCTCCTGATTGACCCGCCCGAAAAACGCGGCTCCATCCAGGAAATGGGTGCCAAAGTCCGCGCCGTCATGTTACCCGAGTTCGCCATCGCCCGCCCCCGCGTCTCCTTCCCCAACGCCCTCGGCGGACGGGATACGTTCGCCCCCATTCGCGCTCAGTTGCTGGGGCCTGACCTCGGTAAGCTCGTCGAAATTGCCAAGGAAGTCAATAACGAAATCCTCAAGAAGCCGGTCATTTCCGACATCAAGGTCAACCTCAATCTAAATAACCCGGAGATGCAAATCGACATTGACCGTCAACTCGCCTCTGACCTCGGCGTTCGCGTTTCCGACGTCGCCGGCGCCGTACGCCTGCTCATGTCCGGCGAAGATCAAATCTCAACTTACAAAGAAGAAAGCGAGCAGTATCCCGTCACCGTGCGTCTCAAGCCCGGCCAGCGCGACGACCCCAACAGCCTCGGCCGCCTGCTCATACCGAGCGCCCGCCAAGGCCTCATCCGTCTCGACTCCATCGCCAAACTGGAACGCGGCCTCGGCCCGTCGCGCATCGATCGCTTTAACCGGCAGTTCAGCGTCGGCATCTACGGCAATATCGCTCCTGGCTACGGTCTCAACGAAGGCGCCGCCGCCGTGCAGGAGGTTATCGCCAAAACCAACTTACCTCCGGGTTACTCCATGACCTTCTCCGGCCAGGTGAAGATCCTCGAAGAAACCGCGACCAACATGTTACTCGCCATGGCCCTGGCCAGCGTATTCATGTATATGGTGCTCGCCGCGCAATTTGAGAGTCTCGTCCACCCCTTCATCATCCTGACGACGTTGCCTTTGTCAATTCCCTGCGCCTTACTCAGCCTCATCGTCACCGGCCGCAGCCTGAATTTATTCAGCGCCCTGGGTATCTTACTACTCCTCGGCATCGTCAAGAAAAATGGCATTCTCCAAATCGACTATATGAACCGCCTCCGCGACGAAGGTTATCCCATCCGCGAAGCGATCATGAAGGCCAATCGCGTGCGCCTGCGCCCCATCCTGATGACCACCTTCTCCATCATCGCCGGCCTCGTCCCTACCGCCGTCGGCATCGGCGCGGGCGCATCCCAGCGCTCCGCCATCGCCATCACCATCATCGGCGGACAGATGCTCTGCCTGTTACTCAGCCTGTTAGTCGTTCCTGTCGGTTATTCCCTCGTCGAAGAAGCCAAGGCCATGCTCAGCCGGCGTCGCCTTCCGGCTACCCCAGCCACTGCGGCGGGCGACTAACTTGTTGCGCGGCGTCGTCATCGGTGCGGGCTTCTTCTCCCGCATCCAAATGGCCGATTGGAACCGCCTGAAAGATCATTGCGAAATCGTCGCCGTCTGCGATGCCGATCCATCCCGCGCTCAGCAATTCGCCCAGGAATTCGGGATCCCCCGCGCTTACTCCGACGCCGCCACCATGCTGGACGCTGAAAAGCCCCACTTTGCCGACATCGTCACCCGGCCCGATACTCACTTGCCGCTATGTCAACTCGCCTTCGCGCGCGGCATCCATGTCCTTTGTCAAAAGCCCTTCGCGCCGACCCTCGCCGAAGCCAAGGAAATTGTCGAAGCTGCCGAGGCCGCCCAGGTACTCCTCATGGTCAACGAAAATTGGCGCTGGCAACCCTGGTACCGCGAAATCAAGCGCCGTCTCGACTCGGGCGAAATTGACCCGGTCAAAAACGTGGTCTGGATGCACTCGAGTAGCGACGGCTTACTCGACCCGCCCTACCCCAATCAGCCCTATTTCGCCCAATATCCGCGCTTGCTGATTTACGAAACGTTAGTCCATTTCCTCGATAGCGCCACTTACTTGTTCGGCCGCCCCGAGTCCCTCCGCGCTTTCACCAAACGCACCAATCCCAAAATCGCCGGCGAGGACTCAGCCCAAATCCGTCTCTTCTGGCCGCACGGCCTACGCTGCTGGATCACCGGCACCCGCTGCGGCCAAGTCTTCGAAAACAACGTCGCCATGGCCCGCCTCCGCATCGACGGAGTACACGGCACCCTCTCGATGCTCGGCGATGGCTCGCTCTGGTCCGGCTCCGGCGGGCTCACCCGGATCCCGTGGGATCCCCCAACTGCGGGTTACAAGGGCGATTCCGCCCTGGCCACCCAACGCCACTTCCTCACTGGCCTTGCCTCTGGCCAAAAATTCGAAACCAACGGCCGAGACTATCTCTTCGCCGTGCGCATGGTGGAAGCGAGTTACGAATCCGCTTCCACCCAAGCCACGCTCGTTCTCTAAACTACTGCTTCTTTTTCATCGCTCCGCGGCCTTCGCTCGAAGGCGGCACTACGGCCTTCAGGCGCAAGTGTACGGCCATCTGCGCATATTCATGCTCCAGGTGAATCGTATTCCCATACAACGTCCCTAGTCGCGAACGCTGCCCGCCCCGGCCTTCAATCA
>JAYVUQ010000663.1:0-2286 GCA_043787785.1 Bryobacteraceae bacterium | reverse complement strand
GGTGGGATCGTAAACGCCGAGCGCCACTTCGCTAAAGTTACCCGAACGCATCAGCGCGGTGGGCAGCGTGTAAACGCCCTGCACTTGGCGGCGCTGGCGGAACCACTCGTAGTTGCTCATGAAGAAGAGCCGATTTTTGCCATCAAACAACTTGGGGATTGTCACCGGGCCGCTAAGTGTGAAGCCGAATTGGTTCCACTTGAAGGGGTCCTTCTTGGGGCGATTAGTGGTGAAGGCGTAGTTTTTGGCATCGAGCTTATCGTTGCGAAGGAACTCATACAACGCGCCGTGATAAGCATTGCCGCCGCCCTTGGTGGAGACGTTGATCTGGGTGGCACCGCGGCCGAATTCGGCGGGGTAGACACCACTCTGCACCTTGAACTCCTGCAAGGCTTCAGCCGAGGGGAAGATGACATAGGTGTTGAAGTTCGGATCGGTATTCTCGACACCGTCGAGCGTGAAGCGATTGAAGTTGTTGCGTTGACCGGCGACGGAGATGTTCTGGTTGGCGCGATCGCCACCTTGGCGGCCATCGGCCTGTCCGGCGGAGGGGAATCCAAAGCTGACGTTGGGGGCCAGTGCGGTGAGGGCCAGGTAATTGCGGCCATTCAAAGGCAGTTCGATGATGCGCTTCTGCTCGACGACCGTGCCGACGGTGGCGTTTTCAGTTTGCAGGATCGCCCCCGAGGCGTTCACTTCCACCGAGTCCGATGTGGAGCCGACTTCGAGGGTCAGGTCGAGGCGAGCGCTCTGTTGCACCTGCAGGTCAAACGACGTGCTGCTGGCGGCCTTGAAGCCTTGCTTTTCGGCGCGGAGCGTGTAAGCGCCGGGCGTCAATGCGGGAAAAGCGTAAACGCCGGAATCGTTCGAAATCGTGTTTCGAGCAGAACCGGTAGCGGTGTTGGTGATGACGACTTTTACGCCGGGGATGGCCGCGCCACTGGCGTCGCGAACTTCACCGGAAACGTCGCCTAAAGTTTGAGCGGCAAGCGAGCCGACCAGGACGAGCAGGGTGGAAAAAATGGCAAATAGCCGTGTCTGCATAGACAAAACCTCCGTGGGTTGAAACAAAGAATACTCTGTCCTCGTTAGAAGACAATACCAAAGCCTCTTGAGTTTATCACAGGCTGGTTATTGGACCGGCCTGACTGCGTGCCTGGTTCGTGCTGTGGGCATGGTGAGACGACGGGAAATGTGACGGGAAAACGAGAATGTGCCCCACCGCTGACGCGATGGTAGGTTATGTCGAGGCCATTATGTGAGCGGCGGGTGGTTGGTAGAGGTGGTGCGTGGCGATGTAGCTGAGGACGGGTGAGGGCACGTCTTGGGGTTGTTGGCCTTGGGCGAGGGTGGCGCGAATTTGTGAGGAGGAGGTTTGGAGATTCAAGGTGTCGAGCCAGTGGACCGTGGCTCCCGGCACTGAGGGCATTTCCGGGGGCACCGGATAGCCGGCGCGGGTGACGACGATGAACTCGGTGAGCAGAATGACTTCGCGCCAGCGATGCCACAAGTGAATTTCGGCGAAAGCGTCAACACCAATCAGGAAGAACAAACGGGAGGGCATTTGTTGCCTCACTTTGAGCAGGGTTTCGATGGTGTAACTGCGCTGGGTGCCGGCTTCGAGACGGCTGACGTCAAACAAGGGATCGCCGGCACAGGCTAGCTCGAGCATGCGGACGCGATCTTCAAAACCGGCATGGGGGCCGGAGTGTTTGTGCGGGGGACGGTTGTTGGGTACGAACCAGACGCGGTCCAATTGGAGGAACTGGGCGGCGGCGCGGGCCACGGCTAAGTGGGCGGAGTGGACCGGATCGAAAGTGCCGCCGTAGAGCGCCAGTCGCAAGAGCTACCGCTTTCGCCCTTGGCGGGCGGCGTCGGTGGCGAGTTCGTCACAGCGGTTGTTGTCGGGATGGTGGGCGTGGCCTTTGGTCCATTTCCAAACGGTGTGGTGGCGCTCGTTTTGCTCATCGAGTTCCTCCCACAGGTCGCGATTCTTGACGGGCTCTTTACTGGCCGTCTTCCAGCCTTTGGCCTTCCAACCTTTGATCCACTTGGTGATGCCGTTGCGCATGTACTCAGAGTCGGTGGTGATCTCCACCTCGCAGACCTCTTTGAGAGCCTTTAAGCCTTCGACGGCCGCTTTCAATTCCATGCGGTTGTTGGTGGTCTCGGGCTCATAACCGACGAGTTCTTTCTTCTTCTCGCCAAAGCGCAGAATGCAGGCCCAGCCGCCGGGCCCGGGGTTGCCGATGCAAGCGCCGTCAGTAATGAGTTGGATTTTTTTCG
>JAYVUQ010000662.1:0-4331 GCA_043787785.1 Bryobacteraceae bacterium | reverse complement strand
TTGTTGTTGCGGGGTAACTACGAATTGCCGATTGTGCTTTCGGGGTTTGCCTTATTGGTGGCCTTGCTGGCGACGCGCGATAATTGGCTGATTGCGACGGCTTGGGGCGCGTTGGCGATTTACTTGGCCGTGGCCGCGCATGTTTATATTCGCGACCTTGAGTCGGCCTCGCGGGTAATTACCCGCAATTTCTTTGGGACGATGCGCGTCCGCGAATCGGGCAAGAAGGAGGATCGCAGCTTATACCGAACCTTGATTCACGGCACCATCAATCATGGGGAACAGTTCTTTGGTAACTCGCTCGAAACCTCGCCCACCACTTACTACGGTCTGGACTCCGGAGTGGGTTTGGCGATTACGAAGAGCCGGACGCCCGTACACCCGAACCTGCGGTTGGGCGTCGTTGGCTTGGGCGTGGGAACGCTGGCCAATTATGGGCAAGCGGGCGATACGGTAAAGTTCTACGAAATTAATCCGCGGGTGGTGGAAATTGCGCGAACGGAGTTTACTTATTTGCGCAATGCGAAGGCGAAGATCGAACTGGTGATGGGGGACGCGCGGCTGTCGCTGGAGCGCGAACCGCCGCAGGGCTTCGATGTCTTGGCGGTGGATGCGTTTTCGAGTGACTCGATTCCGATCCACTTATTAACCAAAGAGGCCGTCGCTCTGATGTTGCGCCATCTGACGCCCAAAGGCATTTTGGCGATTCATATCTCGAACAAGCACCTGAATTTGGACCCCGTCGCGCACCGCATCGCGCGCGAACTGGGTTGGACGCCCATCTCGATTGAGAACGAAGAAGATCAGGCGATGAATGTGTTCTCGTCGGACTGGGTGCTGCTGACGCGATCGCCAGAATTCATCAATGACCCGGTGGTCCATCGGGCCAAAGTCGACAAAAAGCGTGCCGACGTGCTTTGGACCGACGACTACAGCAATCTGCTGCAGATCTTGAAGTAGCTTTGCATCTAAAAGTACTTGACCGTTGAGTAGTCCGCGGCGTATGCTGGGGCATGAGTTTTTCGCTTGGACGCACTTCGCTTCGCCCCGCGGCTCCGCTGGAGATGCATGCGCACGCGACCAGCAATCTAAGATTTATCCGCGAAACGATGGAGCGTGCCTCGACGTTTACGGCCGTGCCCGGTTGGGGCGGGGCGTTGGTGGGCTTGGTGGCGCTGGCGGCGTGTGGATTGTGCCAACTGCTGACGCCGGGGTTGTGGTTGCCGGTCTGGCTGGGCTGTGGCGCACTGTCGTTGACCATTGGCATCCTGGCGATGGTGGAAAAGTCGCGCCGGCGCGGGACGCCGCTCGATTCGCCGGCGGCGCGGCGATTTGCCCTGGGCTTCGCGCCGCCGCTGGTGGCCGGGGCGGTGCTGACCGCGGCGCTGGTATGGTTTGGTTTGGAACGCTTTGTCCCCGGCCTGTGTTTGTTGCTTTACGGCACGGGCGTGATGACGGGCGGGACGTTCTCAGTCCGCGTGGTGCCGCTGATGGGGCTTTGCTTTCAAGCGTTGGGCGCGCTGGCGCTGTTTGCCCCGGCGGCGTACGGAAATTTGTTGATGGGGGCGGGGTTCGGGCTGGTGCATATTGTATTCGGCGTGGTGATCGCACGCCGGCATGGCGGGTAAGAAGGAGCGAAGGATGGCGCAAGCGGCAATCAAAAAAACAATGGCGGCGCGGGTGGAAGCCTCGGTAGTGGCGGCGCGGTCGGCGCCCGATCTCGACCGGGTGATCCATGAACGCGTGCGCCTGGGGATCCTCAGCGCGCTGGCGGCCAACTCCACGATGACGTTTAGTGAGCTAAAAGCGCTGCTCGAAATTACCGATGGCAACCTGAGCGTGCATGCGCGCAAGTTGGAGGATGCCGGGTATGTCGAATGCCAAAAGTCTTTTGAGAATCGCATGCCGCGGAGCGAGTATCACCTGACGCCAACGGGCCGGGAGGCCTTTGAGCGCTATTTGGCGCACATGGAAGCGATTGTGGACGCGATGAAGTCTTCGCTGGGTGAGCGGAAGTAAGTTATGCACGTCGCTATTATTTTGGACGGCAACGGGCGCTGGGCCCGGGAGCGAAACCGGCCCCGGTTGATGGGGCATCGCGCCGGTGCGCGGGCGGTGCGGCAGGCCGTCGAAGCGGCGCCTTCGCTGGGGATTCGCACCTTGTCGCTGTACGCATTTTCGGCCGATAACTGGAAGCGTCCGGCGGCCGAGGTGACGGGTTTGATGACGCTGTTGGGCGAGTTTATTGCCCGCGAAACTGGCCCTTTGACGGCGCAAGGGGTGCGGCTGAAATTCATCGGGAGGCGCGATCGGCTCTCAACGCAATTGGTGCAGGCGCTGGTTATATCCGAAGCGGCGACTGCTGGCGGTGGACGGCTCGACCTGCGCATCGCCCTCGACTATTCCGCCCGCCAAGCCATTGAGCGGGGCGAGGTGGGGCCCGACGTGGACCTGCTGATCCGCACCGGTGGCGAGCAGCGCTTGAGTGATTTTCTGCTGTGGGAATGCGCCTACGCTGAACTGCTGTTTGTGCCGCAATATTGGCCGGACTTTTCGCGGGCCGATTTGGCGGCGGCCGTGGATGAGTTCGCCCGGCGGGACCGGCGCTTTGGGGCACTGACGGCCTAGGCGAAGTGTTTCGACAGCACGCTCATCAACAACTGATGGGCGGGCATGGGATGGGCGAAGAGGTAGCCTTGCCCAAAGCCGCAGCCGAGGCTGCGCATCAGGGTGACTTGCGACTCGTCCTCAATGCCTTCGGCGACGACGTCCATCTGTAACGCCTGCGCCAAGTGGATTACCGCGCGGGCGATCTCCGGGTTGGTGCCGGGTGCGCCGAGGCGGGCAATGAACGTGCGATCAAGCTTGAGGGTGTCGAACGGAAACTGGTGCAGATAGTTGAGCGAGGCGTAGCCGGTGCCAAAATCGTCAATGCCCAGGCGTACCGCGCGGCCTTTAAGCCGTTCGAGCGTTTCGCGCATTTCCGGGCGCTGGTGCATTAGGGCGGACTCGGTGATTTCGAGCTTTAGCTGTTGAGGCGCCATGCCGGTTTCGCGCAGTGTGTCCCCTACCACCTTGTCGAGGTCATCCAGCGAAAATTGCTTTTCGGAGACGTTTACGTGCAAAGACAAGCGCGGTGCGCGCGGAAAGAACTGATGGATTTGCCGCATTTGGAGGCAGGCCTCGCGGAGTACCCAGCGGCCGATCTCGACGATGAGGCCGGTTTCCTCGGCAACCCGAATCACTTCTTCGAGCCGACAGGTGCCCAGCCCGAAAGTGGGCCAGCGCAGCAAGGCCTCAAGGCCAACGATCTTGCGATTGGCGAGTTCGACAATCGGCTGGTAAGCGACGCGGAATTCCTGCTGTTCGAGGGCGCGGCGCAGGGCGTTCTCAAAATGGAGCCGGTAAACCACCTGCACCCGCATCTCGTCACCGAAGACTTCCCAGCGATCGCGACCGTAGTTTTTGGCGCGGTCGAGCGCCGTGTCGGCGTCGCGCAGCAGGTCCTGGGGCGTGCGGTGGGAGACCGCATAAGTGGCGATACCCACGCTCGCCGTGAGGGCGAAGGATTGGTCGTTGAGGCAAAAGGGCACCGAGAATTCGCGGATCAATCGCTCGGCGACCCGAATCGCTTCGCTAGGGGTGCGCAGGCCTTCGAGGATGAGGCCAAAACGGTCGCCGCCCAGGCGGGCGAGGGTGAGTTCTCTCGCGCCTGCCGATTGTGGCGTGGCGAGCCAAGCCTCATTCTGCTTTTGCACCGCCTGCTGCAGCCGCTGGGCTACGACGACGATTAAGCCAGTGGCGTTGGCCTCTTTATGCCCGGTGAAATGGTCAAGGTCTAACAGCAGCACACCCATGGGGCCGGCGTCGGCGGATCGCGTGCTCTCAAGGGCTGTTGCCAGCCGATCGACCAGATGCTGCCGGGTGGGCAGGCCGGTAAGCGGATCGAGGGTGTGTGAGGAGGTGAGGTCAGACAGTGAGCCGGCGATGCGCGTGGAACGGCCTGCGGGGTCACGCGTAGCCCTAGCCCGGGCTTGCACCAGACGCGCCTGGCCATCGGTGCGCAGGACGTGAAATTGGGCGGTAAGTTCAGTCACCTCGCCCGTCCGGAGGGCGGTGATGGCTTCCTGCAGGGCGGGTAAGTCCGTGGGGAGCACTTGCCCGAAGAGGTCCTCCGCCGAATAGAAGACGCTGCATCCGGCTAGCCCAATCAGATCAGACCAGCGCTCGGAGAGATACATACGGTCGCTGTCGAGGTCCCAATCCCAGACAATATCGGCCCAGCCGACATCGGCATGGCCCGGTAGGGTGAGCGAATTCTCCTGATTCGC
>JAYVUQ010000661.1:0-5243 GCA_043787785.1 Bryobacteraceae bacterium | reverse complement strand
ACGGTAACCGCCTCATCCACCAAACGGACTTCCGCCGGTCTTCGCCACAGGAGTCTTCTTTTCGTCGGCCATGACTTACTTCGCTCCCCTATTTTTCTCGGCTATGATCGTCAGCAGGCGTGCGCGATCCTTCTTCAGTTCCCGAAGCTTCTTCAAGCCGTCGGTCTGCCCCATGCCCATCTGGAATTTGATCCGGAACATCTGTTCTCCAGATTCCTTCAATTTGTTTTCGAGCTCCGCCACATCCATGGCGCGAATTTTTTCAGCCGTCATCGTCTCTTACTCTTACCCTTCGCGCGTCACAAATTTCACCGGACACGGTAGCTTGGCGGCAGCCAACTTCATGGCCTCCTGAGCCAATTCTTTGGTAACGCCTTCCATCTCAAATAGGATCTTGCCAGGCTTGATTACCGCTACCCAACGATCCGGTGCACCCTTGCCGCCGCCCATACGGACTTCGGCCGGTTTGGACGTAACACTCTTGTCCGGAAAAACCCGGATCCACACTTTGCCGCCGCGCTTGATGTGGCGCGTCATCGCAATACGGGCCGCTTCGATCTGCCGGTCGGTGATCCAGCATGGCTCCATAGCCTTTAAACCAAAATCTCCGAACGACAACGTCGAGCCGCGCCAGGCTTTACCCTTCATGCGACCGCGCTGTGTTTTGCGGTATTTAACTCTCTTAGGCTGCAACATGGGACTTTGCTTTCCTTAAAATTTCGTTTCGCCGGGACCTAGCTCTGCGGCTCGCTGCCTTCGGGCACTACAACCGGAGGCACTACAACCGGAGGCACTACTACCGGAGGGGCGGCCACCGGAGGAACGATTACCGGAGCAACCGGCACTTGTATTGGAGCAACCTGGACGGGAACAACCTGGACGGGAGCAATCTGTACCGCACCCGTTTCGTTGCTAGCCTGTGGCAAAGCTTCCCGGACTGGTGGAGCCGTACGCCGGTCATCTGGGCGCCGGTCATCGGGACGCCGGTCACTCGGGCGACGGTCCCCCGGACCCCCATCACGGCCACCAGGACCGTCACGACGCGGAGCGCGCGCACGCGGTTCCGGATCGCCGCGCAAGCTGCGCTTGCCTGGATGCTCGAGGATTTCGCCCTTATACACCCAAGTCTTTACGCCGATTACACCGTAAGTGGTGTGAGCCTCGGCAAAACCATAATCAATGTCCGCCCGCAGGGTGTGCAGCGGCAGCTGGCCGTGCAAATACCATTCGGTGCGGGCGATTTCGGCTCCGTTTAAACGGCCCGAGACGCGCACCTTAATTCCCTTACAACCGAAACGCTGCGCGCTATCGACGGCTTTGCGCATCGCGCGACGAAAGGCCACGCGCTTTTCCAGTTGCAACGCAATCGACTCAGCCACCAGCTGAGCATCGAGCTCCGGCTTGTGGACTTCCTGAATATCGATGAAGACTTCACGCTGCGTCTTCTTAGCCAGCTCACCTTTAAGCTTTTCGATCTCGGCGCCCTTGCGGCCGATGATGATGCCCGGGCGCGACGTCCGGATCGTGATCCGCAACTTGTTGCCAGGACGATCCACTTCGATCGAACTAACCCCAGCCTGCTTGAGACGCCCCATGAGCGACTTCTTGAGTTCGATGTCCTCGAACAACAGCTTGGCGTAGTCGTGCTTGGCGAACCAACGCGAACGCCAGGTCTTGGTGACACCTAGCCGGAAGCCAAAAGGATGGACTTTTTGACCCATGCGCTTACTCTTTCTCCTTGACAGTCACCACAATGTGCGACGTGCGGCGCTGATAGCGGTACGCACGGCCCATCGGAGCAGGACGGACACGCTTCTGGCGGGGACCCTCATTGACATAGGCCTCCGATATCATCAGCTTGTCAACATCCACGTTGTCGTTCTTCTGTCCCGCGTTCGCAATCGCCGAGTTGAGCACTTTCTCAACCGTCGGCGCGATGCGCTTATTCACCGTGCGCAGGATCACCCGGGCATCGCCCGCGCGTTTCCCGCGAATCATGTCGACCACGAGGCGCGCCTTTTGCGCGGACACCCGGACGAATCTGGCTTCAGCTCTGGCTTCCATCTCGCGATCCTTTATTTGCCTTTTTCGTTACTCTTGGCGGCGTGACCCTTGAAGGTCCGCGTAGGCGAAAATTCGCCCAGCTTATGGCCCACCATATTTTCGGTGACATACACCGGGATGAACTTCTTGCCATTGTGTACCGCGAGAGTGTGCCCAATAAACTGCGGCGTAATCGTCGAGCGGCGTGACCAGGTCTTGATCACTTTCTTTTCGTTCCGCGCATCCATAGCCGTGACTTTCGCCACTACATGGTCGTCGGTAAAAGGTCCTTTTTTAAGTGAACGGCCCATCTAGATTCCTCGCGTCCTACTTCTTCTGCCGGCGCTGAACAATCATGTTGTCCGTGCGCTTGTTGTTTCGCGTCTTGAAGCCACGCGTCGGCTGGCCCCAGGGGGTTACCGGGTGGCGGCCACCCGACGTACGGCCTTCACCACCACCGTGGGGGTGATCCACTGGGTTCATCGAGACGCCGCGGTTGTGCGGCTTCTTGCCCAGGTGGCGCTTCCGGCCGGCCTTGCCGAGCGATACGTTCTCGTGATCCGTATTGCCCACCTGCCCGATCGTCGCCATACAATCTACACTTACTTTGCGCACTTCGCCCGAAGGTAGCTTTACCAACGCCCATTCGGTTTCCCGCGAAATCAACTGCGCTTCGCCGCCCGCCGTGCGCACCATTTGGGCGCCTTTGCCCGGCCGCAGCTCAACCGCATGAATCGTCGTACCGGCAGGGATGTTCCGGATCGCCAACGCATTACCCACCAGGATGTCGGCCGTGGGTCCGGAGAGCAGCATCTGCCCAACTTCGAGGCCCACCGGAGCCAAAATGTAGCGCTTTTCGCCGTCCGTGTAATGCAACAGGGCAATGCGCGCCGTACGATTCGGATCGTACTCGATCGTTGCCACCTTGGCTGGCACACCGTGCTTATCACGCTTGAAATCGATAATCCGGTAGCTCTTCTTGGCACCACCGCCGCGGAAGCGCGACGAGATCTGGCCATAGCTATTCCGGCCACCGGACCGGACTTTGCCCGCCGTGAGCGAGCGCTCAGGGGTCTGTCTGGTGATGTCCGTCCGCACGTCCACCGATTGGAACCGGCGCGTCGGAGTTGTAGGTTTGAAAGTCTTTATCGGCATCGCTCTAAATCTCCGCGAACTCAGGCATCTTCTGCCCGGGCTTCAGCTTCACGTAGGCTTTCTTCCACGAAGGGCGGTAACCGGCGAAACGTCCACGACGGCGTAGTTTGCCATCGAACATCGCCGTCCGGACTTCTTCCACCTTCACATTGAAGAGCTTTTGAACCGCTTCCTTCACCTGGGTTTTGGTGGCGGCAGGGGCCACTTCAAACACCAGTGTATTTTCGGTTTCCTTCTTGCCCACCGCCTTCTCCGTAATGATGGGGCGCGAGATGACTTCGTAAATATTCATGGTTACTTCAACGCCTCCGACAATTTCTCAGCTACAGCCTTGGACATAAACACGTGCTTATGGCCCAACAAGTCGTACGTGGTCAAATCCTTGCTCGCCACCAGCTTCACACCCACTAGATTGCGCGAACCGAGTTCCAAATTGCGCGATGCGGTGTTATCGACCAGCAGAGCCGTCTTGGTTGCCGTCAGCGTATCGAGGGCGGACCGGACCAACTTCGCCTTCGGCTCGGTGATCGCAAACTGGTCCACAATCTTCAATTCGCCACTCGCCAGCTTGGCTGACAATGCCGAGCGCAATGCGCCCAACAGCATCTTCCGCGGTAGGCGGTAGCTATAGTCGCGCGGTTGCGGTCCGTGCGTCGTGCCACCATGGCGCCAAAGAGGAGACCGGATGGAGCCGGATCGGGCACGACCCGTGCCCTTCTGCTTCCACAATTTCTTACCCGAACCCGCCACTTCGTGACGCGTCTTCGTTGCGGCGTTGCCGCCACGAATGCCCGCCATATAATTGCGGACCGACTCGTAAATCAGGTTCTGGTTGACTGCGGCGCCGAACACGGTGTCCGCCAGCTCAAGCTCGCCAACTTTTTGATTCTGAAGGTTAATTACGTCTACTTTAGGCATGGTGGGTCCTCTACCTGCTCGAGCGGCGCAACAAAATGTAGCTGCCGTTCGGTCCAGGCACCGCTCCCTTCACCAATAAGATATTGTCCTCGGAATCCACTTGGACGATTTCGAGATTCTTCACCGTTATGCGTTCGCCGCCCATGCGGCCACCCATGCGGGTACCCGGGAAAACACGGGACGGAAAGCTGGAACCACCGATCGAGCCGGGAGCGCGGTGAAACATAGAACCATGCGTCGCGTCGCCGCCACGGAAGTGGTGACGCTTCACAACGCCCGCAAATCCGCGACCCTTTGGCATACCGATCACATCGAGCTTATCGGTGGGCTTAAATTCGCCTGCCAACACCCGGTCGCCCACCTTCAGGTCGGCGTCACCTGGCCGCAACCGGAACTCCCGCATGTACTTCACACCCTCGGCCGTTGACTTCTTCAGGTGGCCCGCAATGGGTTTGTTAGTCTTATTCTTCTTGACGAACTCGACTAAGCCCAACTGAATCGCGCTGTAGCCATCGGTGGTCGGCGTCTTGCGCTGCGTTACCACACAAGGGCCCGCCTTCACGAGCGTGACTGGAACAACCAGTCCTTCCGCCGTAAAGACCTGCGTCATGCCGATTTTTTTCCCAATGATCCCTGGGCTCATATTTCCTCAGCTTCTCTTACAAATTCCCTAAACTTGGGACATCACGGCTCCGGCTGTTCGCCAATTTGGCTTCGCCGGGCTCAGCACGGTGGGTGAGCACAGTGGATGAGCAAAGTGAGCGGTCCCCGCCTTCGACTACTTCTTACCGAAGGCCTTTATTTCAACGTCCACGCCGGCCGGTAGGTCAAGCTTCATCAGCGCGTCCACCGTCTCTTGCGTCGGTTCGAGAATGTCGAGCAGGCGCTTGTGCGTCCGGATCTCGAACTGTTCCCGTGACTTTTTGTCCGTGTGCGGCGAACGATTTACTGTGTACCGGTTCCGAATCGTGGGCAGCGGAATCGGACCCGCGATCGTCGCGCCAGTGCGCTTGGCCGTATCGACAATCTCGCCCGTCGACTGATCGAGGACCCGGTAGTCATATGCTTTCAAGCGAATCCGAATGCGTTCTTTATTCATGGTTCTCTCTAAATTGCCGCCGGGGCTG
>JAYVUQ010000660.1:0-4772 GCA_043787785.1 Bryobacteraceae bacterium | reverse complement strand
GGCGAGTTTGTTGCAGCCGGAGCCAATGTTGACGATGGCTCCGCCAGTCTTTAGCATTCGTTTGGCAGCGTGTTGGGTGCAGAGAAAGCAGCCCTTCAGGTTGGTGTCGATGACGCGGTCCCATTCGGCTTCGGTGAGATCGAGCAGCGGCTTCCAGGTTTGCTGCCCCGCGTTGTTCACCATGAGGTCAAGCTGTTCGATGGGGGTGAACATGCGGGCGACATCGTCGGCCTTGCCGACGTCGGCTTGGACGATTTGTGCGTTGCGGCCCAAGGCTTCGATCTCGAGCGCGGTTTGTTCGGCGCCTGCACGGTCGGAATGGTAATTGAGCCAAAGGTCAAAGCCTTGGTGCGCTAACTCCAGGGCGATGCCTTTGCCAATGCCTTTACTGGCGCCGGTGACGAGTGCGGTCATGTACTTGTCAGTTTACTGCGTGCGATGGGGCAGTGAACCGTATGGCCCTCGGGATCAAACCGTGGGTGCCAACAGGGTGCTGGGGCCGGAAGTTTCTCGATTCGGCGGCTTGCCGCCGACGGATCCGATTCTGCACAGCGGAGTAAGTTGCCCTCAGGCGACCAGATCGTGTTGGTCCGGGAGGGGTGCCGCAGGGCCCGCCACAGCGTTACTTCCAGCCTGGCTCGGTTGGCCGGTGACGGTTGGTAAATACTGTGCCGTTTTGTGGATTTGGTGCCCTCTCCACCTTGACCGCAGCCTATGAGCTGCCCGGGTAAACGGTTCTCTAAGTTTTTGTGATGCGCAGCAGAATCAACGAGCCGATGATTCCGGCCCACAAGGACGCTATCAAAATGCCGAGCTTCGCGGAAGTGAGGTGCGCATCACCCGTGAAAGACAGACCCGCCATAAAAAGGGACATCGTAAACCCGATTCCGGCCAGCCAGCCCGCGCCATGGATATGCTTCCATGAAACATTTTCTGGCAGAGAGGCGAGGCCCGAACGAACCGCCAGCCACGCGGCCAGCGTAACGCCCAGAGGTTTTCCAAACACGAGGCCGAAGACCACGCCGAGAGTTATAGGGTCGCCGACTGCCTTCCCTATGTTGCCGAAGACCGGAACACCGGCATTGGCCAGCGCAAATAACGGCATGATCAAGAACGTCACCCATGGGTGAAGCCCATGCTCCAATCGATGAAGCGGGGGTTGTACATTTTCGCAGGCATCTTCCAGCGACTCTATGGCTGTCTGCTGCTCTGCGTCGTTGAGAATGTCAAACGGCTCCGTTTTCGCTGCCCGCTCAAAGTGATCCAGTATCGCGCGGCCATGGCGCAGGAATTCCCGCTGGTTGAGCGCGGTTCGACTGGGAATCATAAAGGCAAGCAGTACACCGGCGATGGTCGCGTGAACGCCGGATTGAAGGACGGCGATCCATAGCACGATGCCTACGAGTGCATACGGAAGTGAGTGGCGCACCCCGAGCCGGTTTGCCAGCAGAAGAACCAAGAGGCAGAAGGCTGCCAAGCCGAGCGCTCCCCATGAAATGTGGGCCGTGTAAAAAAGCGCGATGACGAGGACGGCGGCAATGTCATCGACGATGGCCAGCGCAGTGAGGAACACCTTCAGACCCAGCGGAACGCTCTCGCCCAGCAGCGCCATGACGCCAATCGCAAAGGCGATGTCGGTGGCCATTGGAATACCCCAGCCCCCAGCCCCCGGCCCGTTTGCATTGACCGCCGTGTAGAGAAGCGCCGGAACGATTACGCCGCCGAGTGCCGCTAGAAAGGGAAGAGCCGCCTGGCGGGGTGATGCCAATTCGCCCACCAGCAACTGACGCTTGATTTCCAACCCGACCACAAAGAAGAAAATGGCCATCAGCGCATCGTTCACCCAGAAGTGAAGATCTTTGCTGAAGCCGAAGCGGCCCAGCCCAACCGAGACCTGCGTATGCCAGAGAGCCGCATAGCTATCTGCCCACGGCGAGTTAGCCCAGACGAGGGCGGCTACGGTACAGGCCAGCAGGAGGACGCCGCCAGAGGTTTCCCGCGCGGCAAACTCCTGGAAGGGCCGGACGAGCTTTACGATCGGTAGTTGCGGGGTGATGGGCGGTGCCTGGCTCACTGGGATCATTCTCTCAGTTCAGGAGGGTCCGCAAGGGGAATGATCGACCTTAACGTTCTTGCGATACTGCTAAAGATCGTGAAGTGGCGCAGGGTTGCGTGATGGCGGGGGCAGGGAAGGAAATGTCATTTCGTGCCCTGCCAGCTGAGGATGAGTCCTACTTCGACCAAGCCTCGTAGAGCTTGGCGATGCCGGCGGCTTCGGTGCCATCGGGGTGGATCAGAACGCGATAGCGGAAGTGGAGCTTTTCGCCGGTCTTGAGCTCGAGGTCGCCATTCCTGGTTTTATCTCGGGTGAAGTCGCGGACGCCGAAGATGTTGGCGGCGAAGAGGCCGTAGGCGCGGGAGTGCCAGTAGGTGGGGTGGCGAGGATTCCGGGGATGGTCGAAGATGGCGATGCCGAGGGATTCGCCTTCGATGGTGCCGGTGTAATCGACCCAGGGGGAGGCCGAGCCCCAGACGGCTTTCTCTTTCATGGCGCCGGAGGCCGAGCGCATGGTGCCGGTTTGGGTTTCTTCGAGAGCCTTGGCGAGACGGATGGCGAAGACGCCTTCCTTGGTGTCGCCGAACTTCACCGCGTCGAGGGCGGAGAGGGCGATGTCGACGTCGATCGCGCGGGAGGTGCCCAGGGGCGTGATGGTGATGGTTTTTTGCTCGGCGAGAAGGGCCTTGCCGGTGCCGTCTTTCCAGGTGAAGTTGGCTTGGATGACGCCCGATTTCTTGCCGCCTTTGGCCTTGACGATCTTGTCGAGGGCAATGATGCCGGAGCCTTTGCCGACGCCTTTCTGATTTTTTTCGTTGGCCCAGAAGTCCCAGCCGTTGACATCGCCGTGGGAGAACCAGAGACCGCGATGGTGCGGATGGTCTTTGGATTCGCCATCGACGTTTTCCATGGGGAAGCGGCGGGAGACCAGTTTGCCGGAGGCGGCGCGGAGGGGGTGGAGGTAGGGCTTTTGGGTGTCAGGGCCCAGGAAAAGGCTGGTGTAAGGCTTACCGTCGATGGTGACGTCCACCTGGCCCTTCTGGGCGACCACGCCAACTTGGGCGTGCAGGATGGCCAGGAAAAATGAGAGGAGCAGAAAACGCATGCGGCCAGTATGACAAAACCTAGCCTAGAATTGTACATATGCATCGTAGAACCCTGCTTGCCGCTCTTGCCGCCGCGCCCTTGATGGGCCAGCGACGCCCGATTCGTCTCGCTGTCTCCACTTACTCGTATTGGCATTTCAAGTCGAAACGCGTGCCGGTGGAGCAGGTCATCGACGATGCCGCCCGCATCGGCTTCGAAGGAGTCGAGATCCTGCACCGCGGCATGGAAGCTGAAACGCCGGCTTATCTGAAGAAGCTCAAGCTGCACGCCTTCCGCGCCGGCGTCGCCTTACCCCTCTTCTCCATCCATCAGGACTTTGTCTCGCCCTTCATCGACTTGCGCCAAGAGGCCATCCGCCACACCGAGCATTGCATCCGGCTCGCCGCCCAGTTAGGCATTCCCTGCGTGCGCCTCAACTCGGGCCGCTGGAAGACCATCCCCAATTTCAACGACCTCATGAAGGCCGGCGGTCTCGAGCCGCCCGTCGCTGGCTTCGTCAACGACGACGCCATCCGATGGTGCATCGATGGCATCAACGCCTGCCTCGCCACCGCGGAGAAAGAGGGCGTCTTACTCGCACTCGAAAACCATTGGGGACTTACTACGCAACCTGATGACTTACTTCGGATTTATCGCGCTGTGAAGAGCCCTTGGCTCGGGCTCAACGTGGATACGGGGAATTTCCCGCAAGCCGTGTCGCCCTATGACGGCATCGCCAAGCTCGCGCCGCACGCCATTATGGTGCAGGCGAAGACCTACCAGGGCGGCGGCGAGTATTACACCTTAGACCTCGACTATAAGCGCATCGCGGGGATCTTGCGCGCGGCCGGATATGGCGGTTGGGTATCGCTCGAGATGGAAGGCAAGGCCGATCCAGGGACGGCGGTACCGGAGAGCTATCGGATTTTGCGCGACGCTTTTGGGGCGTAGGAGGATTTTTGGGCCAATATCCAAACGACGATTTCGAGGCCATGGCCAGTGGCCTGCGGAAGGTGAAACGGCAACGGCTTGAGCACGAATTAGCGCTTGCTCGTGTTGGCGACGCCGTTCAGACGCAGCCGGATACCGCCGAGGGTTTGCGCGCGGCGATAGGCTCGTTGTTACTGTTCAAGCCATTGCCTTAGGGCGTTAGGTACGGGGCTTCCCCCTCGAGCTTTGCGTCTCTACTCCGTCACTAGCGGCATGTAGCACTTACGCGTGTCGTTACAGTCATACTCATCCACCGCCTTATTATCCGGCCCCAGCGGATTCTGTGTCTTATGGCACCAAAACAGACGGTCGTTGCCGTGCTGGACGGTGGGGTCCCATTCCGACTCGATATACATGCCCTTCCAACAGAGGTTGAGGCAGCGGTCGTCGTCCTGGTCAATGCGGGCAATTCCTGCGCGTTCCATGGGGTCCTCCTGAATAACGAAAGGCCGGGCACTTGGCCCGGCCTTTCTAACGAAACAAAGTCAAGCTAGACGCTAAGGCCAGCGGCCATCATCAGGGCGCGTTTCACCGCGACCTTGGCCAACTGCACCTTGTAGGCATTCTGACTCAACGGCATGGCGGACTCCACCGCGGCTTTGCCCGCCGCCTCCGCCGTTTCCGCCGTAATCTTCTTTCC
>JAYVUQ010000659.1:0-1595 GCA_043787785.1 Bryobacteraceae bacterium | reverse complement strand
CCCAAAACGGCATCATTGAACTTGCGCAGCGTGTACCCCGGCAGTTTGCTTTGGCGCTCGCGCATCTTCACAATGGCGCGCCAACCGGCGAAGTAAGTTGGCAACTGCACGCTCGAGAGTTTAGCCCGCTGTAACTTGCCAATCGCCTCTTCTTTCTCCTGATAGGTATCTTCGAGCATTAGTTTCATCGCCTGCTCGTCCGTCATGCCCATGGTGTGCAGACGGATGTCGAGGATCGTATTTGCGATCATGCGCAGTTGCTGCTTCAGAAACGTCATTTGCAACTCAGGCGACTTATCTCGATAACCTTCTTCGAGCAACATCTGCGTGGCGTAAACCGCCCAGCCTTCCACATACGGACCGTTGGCAAAGACGTTGCGCAATACCCGCCGGCCACGCGGCTCTACTTTGTTCGCCGACTCGAACTGCACATAGTGGCCAGGCATGGCTTCATGAATCGTCAGCAGCGCCAGCCCTTCGCGGTTGTATTCGCGCAGCTTCGATTCCACTCGCTCGGCTGGCCAGTTCGCCGGTATCGGAGTTAGCCAGTAAGAAGCGCGCAATTCTGGATGCAACACGGGTGCCGGGCTAAAGCCACCCACGCTGTAAATGCCGCGCATGAACTCGGGCGTCTCGATCACCTGCAAGTTACTCGTATCGCCCAACGTCAGCAGTCGGTGCTCCCGCGTAAACTGCGTGGTGGAGGCCAAGTCCTGCGCCGCGGTGTCGAAGTAAGCCTCGCGGGTGGGATGGAGTTGCGCAATCCGGTTCAGCATGGGCTTCACACCCTCTTTGCCCGCAATCTGCACCATCGCGGCCCGCACCCGCACTAACTCGGCTTCGGCATCGGCGAGTAGGGCCTGCGGATTATCGCCGTTAGCAAGCACCAAAGGGAACTTCTTTGCGTAGTGTTCAGCGCCCAGGCGCCAATCGCTCGTCCGTTGGCTGAGGTCAGTTTCGAGCCACGTATTGAAGGCCTTCAGCTCCTGCACCGCAATCCGAGCCTCTTTGTCGTAGGTCTCGAGTAGCTTCTTAGGACATCCCGCGCGGATGGGCCCCTCAATCAGAGCGATGTTACCGAGGTTCTCTTCTCGCGCCACCCGGTTCCAGATCTCGGGCGAATCCACCAGATTCCGTCGCGCCACCTTTAAGTATTTCGGCACGACTTCCAGGCGTCGGATGATGGAGTAAAATCGCAAATCCTCCTTGGAGTAAGTAAGCGAATAAGGCGTAAAGAGCGCGTTCCCCAAGGACTCGACGTAGATCGTAGGGTTATGCTTATAGCTCCGAATCTCATCCAACTCCAGCAAAGCCAGTTTGATCTGATCCAGAATCAAGTCATAGTCGGCTTGGTCCTGCGGCGAAATGCGCTCGCGGGGAATCTTGCGGAAGCCATGATCGAAGTCGTGATAGAATTTGCGTTGCTTATTGAGCGATGCCTCGCTGTAGTCGTCCAGCATTTCGTCGAGGAAGTCACCGGCAAAGCGGTGGAACCCGGCGGCATTGGCCGTTACCGGCGAAAACGAAAGTACGGTGTAAACGAATTCGCTGGTGTGCGACTCGAGATTATAGAAGCCACGCTTGCAGGCGGGCAG
>JAYVUQ010000658.1:0-8318 GCA_043787785.1 Bryobacteraceae bacterium | reverse complement strand
CAAAACTTCGATCCGGCGGGGCACTATTCGCGGCCCGATGTCACCAGCCTTCAGGTGGACCGGCGGCGGCAGCGGCTAGTGCAGTTTGTGGATTAGCCCGCCGCAGTTTCGTGAAGGGCCTAAGCGCTCGGGAAGGCTTCGCGGATCGGCGGTAAGTGATCGGCGAAGCCCGTCTTCGTCCGCTTCAACTCAGCGATAGCCACCGCGCGCAGCCGGCGTAAAGTAGCCTGATGCTCGCGCTTCACGGCCAGGTTGTCGAGCTCTTCGGGGTCCCGGTTAAGGTCATAGAGTTCCTCCAGGTCGTTCACCAGCGGCCGGACGTACTTCAGGTGTTTGTCGCGGATCATGACGTACCAGGGCACTTGTTCGTGGAACGCCCCCTTGCCAGCCGGGACGTGCGTTGTGTCCGAGCCGAACTTCTGGCCGGTGGCGATCATCAGCATAGGATGCGCCCAGCCGGCTTCGGGATGGTTGAGCAGCGGCGTCAGGTCGCGGCCGTGCATCTCCCACGGCGGCGTCAGATTCGCGAAGCGGAACATCGTCGGCACCAAATCCACTCCGGCCACCGGCGTCTGGCAGACGCGATTTTGCGGTATCCGGCCTGGCATCGAAAAGATCAGCGGCGAGCGCACATTGGCGTCATAGGCGGCGAGCTTTATCCCCCGGAAGCCGTGTTGGCCGAAGGCGAGCCCCTGGTCAGAGGTGAAAATCACGAGCGTGTTCTGGCGTTGTTTGGTGTCCTCCAAGGCCGCCATCAGCTTGCCCACCGCCTCATCCAGCGCAAAGACGCCCTGATGATACTGCCGCACCCAGGAATTCAGCGTGCGGCCCTCGGCCATGGGCACACCGTCAGCACCCTTCTTCCACATCTCGATCTTCTGCGCCCAATCGGGCTTCCCGGCGCGGGGTGGGAAGATGTCCTTGGGCGTGTCGAAGTCGATGCCCTTAAGTTCGTCCAGATGGCGTTCGGCGGGCGTGTAGGGGCCATGGACGGCGCCGTAGCAGAGCCAGAGATACCAGGGCTTGTTCGCGGGACGGTCCTTGCCGCGAATCAGGTCGAGCGCCCAATCGGTGTACTGGTCAGTCGAGTAGCGCTTCAGAATCTCGGTCTTGCCGCCCTGGTAGGTGATGGGCTGGTCGTAGTAATAGTGGGTGGCGGTTTCGGGAAACTTGGGGCGGTTCCAGACCAGTTGGAAGTCCCAGTCGCGGCCGTAGCCGGTATCGGTCCCCGTGTGCCACTTTCCGATTTGCGCCGTAAAATAGCCTTTTTCGCGAAACGTCTTGGGCCAGAAGGGGCACTTGGCAGGGTCGTAGTTAGAGCCCGGGTAGTCGCCTTCCATGGTCATTGACTCGACGCCGCTTTGGTAGTGGCCCGTCAACATCGTCGCCCGCGAGGGCATGCACCACGCCCCGTTATAGGCAGCGGCGAAGCGGACGCCCTCCTGAGCCAGCTTGTCGATATTAGGCGTACGGACCCAAGGGAATGCCTCCGGGTAACAGCTCAGCGTGCGGTAGGAGTGGTCATCGGTATAGATGAACAGGATATTGGGGCGCTGCGGCGTCGCCGGTGCCGCGGCAACCGATGCGGCAGCAACCGGAGCAGCGGCCAGTGAAGCGAGCATTTGACGGCGTGTAATCGGCATGCCGCGTATTCTATCCGATTCCCGGGCCGCCGGGCGAAGTCTGGTGCCTGTTATACCGGCATTGATTCATTCTGTTGCTTCGCCGAAACCTTCCGCAAACAGCTCCCTTCCCAAAGTCTTCTCAAACAACCCGCGGTTTCCCGTATCACCGCCCCGGCACCTTTGAATGTGATCGCCTTGCGGGCAATCGATACACGCCGTATCCTCGGTATGCCCGACGAGATATTTTCCATACACCCGCGCCGGATCCCAGGCCCGGGCTCGTGCCCCGCATCTTCACCCGCAGCAACCAGATGGAATTCTCTATCCCGCCGACCACGATGATAGAGGGATTCGGTCGCCCTTTTCGACCGAACCCAACCACGACTGGTTCCAGCCCGGGTAGCTACATGGTTTGAACACCCAGACCTGCCAGATATCCTCCAGCAGTAATTCGGTCTGGCCCTCGATAACCTGCCCGACTAATCCGCGCTGATCGCGTCAATGGTAAGAGCGGCAACCCCGCACAGGCAAATCAGCGCATCCACCAGAATCCCCGGTTTCTCTCTAACCTCTTACCAGAAAATTACTGATCGCCACTGAGATGCGCTGAACCGCCCTCCCCTGCATTCCTACGCTGCATTCCTACGCCACCCGATCCGTCGCTGAGCGCTTGATCAGCTTAGCAATATCGGTAGCCGTAGCCCCAATCGTCAGCAGGCACCGCATCGTCAGGTCCAACGAAACGGGTCGGTCCGCCGCTTCCGCCACACTCTCCTATGTCCAATAGGACATTATCGCCCGGCGAGCACCAAGGATACCCTCATTTGCGTCAGTCACAACAGAGACAAAGTCACGTCGGCACGCGTAACCCGTTACACATCAAATACTTACGAATCCACACCTTCGCGTCATCCGACCCTTACTAGCCACCTCCCATGCGACACTAGAGACATGCCAAACCACACTCCCCTCGCAGCGCCGAAAGGAAATGGAATCTATCACTTCCGGCTTCGTTTCGTCACCTCGCTCTCGAGCATCGGCTCGTGAGTCGAAATATCACAACCTCCATCGAATCAACAACTCCCGGCTTTGCTTCGTTAACTAGGGTATGGTCGAAATCTTCATCGCCCTCCTGGCCCAGCAGCCGGACTTTGAGCCGCTCTACCGCCGGGCCCTGGCCCAGCGGGAACACGATCTCGGCCTAAGCGCCCCCCAAACCATTCAGACCGGGCGCGACCTGGGCCCTTTACCTCGCTGCCCGGGGCAATCACCCGGCGAATCGCCTGCGGTATTCTCGGCGCGGCCTACGCCACCCAAGGCAATGTCTCGGGCGCGGAGCAGATGTTCCGCCGCGCGCTCGCGATTGCGGAAACAGTCCACGGCCCACAGTCGTCCCTCACCGCCAAGGAGGTTCACGGATGGCCCGCTCCAGAGCCGCTGAGGCACGGTTTGTCCACAGGCAGTTATCGCAAATAACCAAAGGGCCAACCGCACGGAATGAGTTTATCAGGAGGACGCCGTCTCGAGGCTGAACCAGGTGGATGGCGGGTAGATTGTCAGCGCGAGCATGGGAGGCCAGGGCGGCCGAGTGCCGCTACAATACAGCGTATGATCCTGAAAAGCTCGATCCTGTTTGCGCTTAGCGCCGCTTTGCTCGCCCAGCGCCCACCGACGCCGACGGCAGCGCGTACGCCGACGATTGAGGAACGCACGACAGGCTTGCAAAAACTCGATGGCTACTTTCCTCTGTATTGGGACGAGCGGGCCGGCAGTTTGTGGCTGGAGATACCGCGCTTTGATACGGCGTTTCTTTACTCGACTTCGCTGGCCGCCGGGCTAGGCTCCAACGACATTGGGCTGGACCGGGGCATGGGCGGACAGGGGCGGTTGGTGACGTTTGAGCGTGTGGGGCCGAAGGTGTTGCTGGTGCAGCCGAACCAGAGCTTCCGGTCGAGCAGTCCGAACGTGGCGGAGCGGTTGTCGGTGGCCGATTCGTTTGCAAAGTCGGTCCTGTGGGGCTTCACAGTGGCTGCGGAAAGCAACGGGCATGTGTTGGTAGACGCAACGCCCTTCTTTCTGCGGGATGGCTTTGGGGCCAGCGCCGCTTTGCGGCCAGGACCGTATCGCGTCGATCTGACCCGCAGCACGGTGCATATGCCTCGGACCAAGGCGTTCCCCAAGAACACCGAGGTTGAGGTAATGCTGACGTTCGCGAGCGACGGGGCGGCGGGTGGGCGGGGCGGCTTTGGCCCGGCGCAGGGTCCACCGCAGATCGGCGTGGCGGGGGGTCGGGGCGGGGGCTTCGGCGGAGGGCTGTTTAGTGGCTCGGTAGCGAGTGTGACTCCGACGCCCGACGCAGTTACTTTACGCGAGCATTATTCGTTGGTGGAACTGCCGGATAGTAAGTACCTTCTGCGGGAAGACGACCCACGCGGGGGCTACGGTGGCTTAGCCTATGTGGATTACAGTACGCCCATTGGGGAACCGATGATGAAGCGGTATATCCGGCGTCATCGGCTGGAGAAGAAGGACCCTTCGGCGGCCATGAGTGACCCGGTGAAGCCAATCGAATATTGGGTGGACCCGGGGGCTCCCGAAGATATTCGCCAAGCTTTGCTGGAAGGCGCGAATTGGTGGAACCAGGCCTTTGAAGCGGCGGGCTTTCGAAATGCCTTTAAGGTAGCGCTGCTTCCGGCGGGCGCCGATCCGATGGATATTCGCTATAACATGATCAATTGGGTACACCGTTCGACGCGCGGATGGAGTACGGGCGGGTCGATTTCGGACCCGCGGACGGGTGAGATTATCAAGGGCACCGTAACGTTGGGTTCGTTGCGTGACCGGCAGGATTATCTGATTTTCGAAGGGCTCTTGTCGCCTTATGAGAACGGGAACGAGAAGCCAGGCATACTTTACCAAACGGCATTGAAACGCATTCGCCAGTTAGCGGCCCATGAGGTGGGACATACGCTGGGCCTGGGCCATAATTATTACGACAGTAATCAAGGTTGGATTTCGGTGATGGATTATCCGCATCCCCTGGAGAAACTAGCCGCCGATGGCACGATTGACTTATCGGAAGCTTACCCCGCGAAAATTGGCGAATGGGACAAAGTCGCCATTAACTATGGTTACCGGCAGTTACCAGCGGGAGACGAAGCGGCGGCCCTGCGACGAATCATTGACGAAGCCTGGGCCAAGGACTTGCGTTACATGACGAATCAGGACACCGACAGTAATCCCAAAGTGGACCAATGGTCGAACGGCGAGAATCAAGCCGATGAGCTGAACCGGATTATGAAGGTGCGGCGGGCGGCCTTGAACCGGATGGGGGAACGGACGATTCGCAACGGCATGCCGATGGCGATGATTGAGGAGCCGTTGGTGCCGATTTATATGTATCACCGGTATACGGTAGAGTCCGCGGCATCGATGGTGGCGGGGCTGGATTATATCTATGCGATGCGCGGGGATGGCCGCACCGCGGTGAAGTGGGAGTCGGCGGCCAATCAGCGCAAGGCGCTGGACGCACTGGCGGCGACTTTGAAACCGGGCGAACTGACAATTCCGAAAGCCATTCTGGACGCGATTCCACCGCGGCCACCGGGCTTTGGAAGGCATCGGGAACTATTCGCGCGGAGCACCGGCGATGGCTTCGATCCGCTGAGCCCGGCCACCATCGCCGCGGATGTGACCATCGGCTTCGTGCTGCAACTGGACCGGGCGGCGCGGATGGTGGCGCAACACGCCGTCGACCCGTCTTTGCCAGGGCTCGAAGAAGTGATTGAGCGGCTGACGAAGGCGGCGTTCGACGCCCGGGTGACAACGCCCTATGAAGCCGAGGTGCGGCGCTCGGTGGAGCGGGTGATGGTGGACCGGCTGACTTGGCTCGCGACTGGCGCGCCCAATGCGCAGGTGCGGGCGATTGCCTCGCTGAAGTTGCAGAACCTGGCCAAACGGCTAGCGGCGGCGCCAGGGTCTGCCGACGAGGCGCATTACACGCTGCTGAGCGCGGACATACGGCGCTTTCTGGCTCGGCCCGCCGAAGCCACCAAGATGCTACCCGGCGCGGATGCACCGCCGGGCGCGCCGATTGGCGACCCAGGAATGAACTGGCTGACGCCCGTGCCTGGGTGTAATTGGCGTGACTAAGCCGATGCTGTGGCTAAGGGCTAGTGCTCTGACCGCTTGTTTCCTTCGGTGCCCGTTGTAGGTATCCCTTTCGCGGGGCAGGCATACGAAATATTCCCCGCGATTTGCTTCAGATTCCCCTTAAAAAGACCGAACAGAGCATCAGGGAATTGGCATTGATCACTTCCCAGAAGGGCCCATTAAGATGCCAACAATTCTGTGCGTCGATGACTCGACGCTCATGCGGGAAATGGTTTCGTTCACTTTGAAGGAAGCGGGATTTGAGGTGAAGGTGTGCGGCGACGGACAGGAAGCACTGGAGGTGGCGCAGAAGAGCCGCTTCGGCATGGTGATTACCGATCTGAATATGCCGCGATTGAATGGGGTGGGTCTCATCCAGGCGCTACGGCAGTTAGGGCCTTACAAATTCACGCCGATCCTGATGTTGACCACCGAATCGGCGTTGGAGATGAAGCTGGCCGGCAAGCAGGCCGGAGCCACGGGTTGGCTAGTGAAACCGTTTGAGCCCACGCAATTGGTGGCAGTGGCTAAGAAACTCACCGCCTAGAAAACAACATGGCGATCAATCTGGACCAATTTGAACAGACGTTTTTTGAAGAAAGCTTTGAGGGGCTCGAGGTCCTCGAAGCTGGACTGTTGGGCTTGTCGGAGGGAGCGGGAAAAGGGGCGATCGACGACATTTTTCGCGCCGCGCATTCGATCAAAGGGGGCAGTGCAACATTCGGGTTCAGCGACATAACCGGGTTAACTCATTTTCTTGAAACGCTGCTGGATGACCTACGCAGCAACCGGCGCGAGGTCCACAGCGACTTGACCCAACTGCTGCTGGAGGGGGTAGATGGACTTCGCTACTTACTGGAAACGCGACAGACGAAGCAAGTGCCCGACCCGGGACGCATCGCCGGCGTGAGCCAGCGTTTGGAGCGAGCGGCGGAAGCAGAAGCGGAGGGGCCGACCGCGACACCGGAACCAGATGGCACGCCGGCCGCGATGGTCGCGTGGGAAATCCACTTTCGGCCGCATCCGGATTTGCTGCGCACCGGCAACGAGCCGCTACGAATTCTGGAGGAGTTGACCGCGATGGGAGAGCTATCGACCACCACCAGCGTTGAGGCGGTGCCGTCGCTAGCGGAGCTGGACGCCGAAGACCTGCTGCTGTCGTGGCAATTAAGGCTGGCAACGGATCGGCCGGAGCGTGAGATTCGCGACGTCTTCGCGTGGGTGGAAGACAACTGCGACCTCACCTTGACGGCGTGCGAGAGCAGGAACAAGGAAGACGGTGAGAGCTTAGCGGCAGCGGGCGCGCCAGTGGTGGCTGCCGGGAGTGGGCAGGACGCGACGGGTGATCGGCGGAGATCGAACGACAACGACCGGCGCAAGACCGCCGAAACGGGCAGTTCCATGCGTGTGAGCACCGAGAAGGTGGACGCGGTGATCAATCTGGTGGGCGAGTTAGTGATCACGCAGTCGATGCTGAATTGCCTGGGCGAACACTTCGAGATGCGCATGATGGAGCGGTTGCGCAACGGACTGGCGCAACTGGACCGCAACACCCGCGAATTGCAGGAAACCGTACTCAAGATGCGGATGCTGCCGATGAGCTTCTGCTTCCAGCGTTTCCCGCGGCTGGTACACGATGTGGGCGAGAAACTGGGCAAGCATGTGGCATTGCGCCTGAGTGGCGAGCAGACGGAGATGGACAAGACGGTGCTCGAGCGGATCGGCGATCCGCTGGTGCATTTGGTGCGCAACGCACTCGACCACGGGATCGAGTCGCCGGAGCTGCGGCGGGCGGTGGGCAAGCCCGAGAAGGGCACGCTGACGCTGGCGGCCAGCCATGAGGGCGGCAACATCATCATCGTGGTGAGCGACGACGGCGCCGGCCTCAACGCCGAGCGCATTCTCGCCAAGGCTGTGGAACGCGGGTTGGTGGGGCCCCAAGAGTTACTGAGCGAAGAGCGCATTCAACAACTGATCTTTCTGCCGGGGTTCTCGACGGCGGCGGCCGTCACCGAGTTAAGCGGGCGCGGCGTGGGCCTGGACGTCGTGCGGCGCAACATTGAAGGACTGGGAGGCAGCGTCGAGATCTCGAGCCGCCTGGGTGCCGGCACACGCTTCCGGATTCGCTTGCCGCTAACACTGTCGATTTTGGATGGCTTGTTGGTGAGGGTAGGCACCGAGGCTTATGTAATCCCGCTCACTTCGATCATCGAATCGGTCCAAATGAGAGCGGCCAGCTTGCACCGGCTCGCCAGCGGCGAGGAACTTTACCATTTCCGGGAGGACTATATTCCGTTAATCCGGTTGGCGGACGTGATCGGACGAGGCAGCCGGACCCCGGATGCCGGCATCGGTACAGGTACAGACCCAGGTACAGGCACGGGGCCCATCCTGGTGGTGGTGGAAACACCCTCACGGCGGGTGGGCTTGCTGGTGGACGACTTGCTGGGCCAGCAGCAGGTGGTGATCAAGAGCCTGGAAGAGAACTTCTACAAAGTGGAAGGCATCTCGGGGGCGACCATTCTGGGCGACGGGCAGGTG
>JAYVUQ010000657.1:0-3679 GCA_043787785.1 Bryobacteraceae bacterium | reverse complement strand
GTGGCGATGCTCGCTTGCGCCCGGCTCGGCATCACCCACTCGGTCGTCTTTGGGGGCTTCTCCGCCGAGGCTCTCCGCACCCGCATTGAGGACCTCGGGGCCCAACTGGTCATCACCGCCGACGGCGGCTGGCGTCGCGGAAAGATCATCCCGCTCAAGGCCACCGTCAACAATGCTCTCGAAGAGGGCTGCCAGACGGTTCGCGATTGCATCGTCTATCACCGCACCGGTGGCGAAGTGAACATGGTTGAAAGCCGCGACCACTGGTGGCATGAACTCGACGCCAGCCAAGCCAGCGACGATTGTCCAGCCGTACCGCTTCCCTCCGAACACCCCCTATTTGTCCTCTACACTTCCGGCACCACCGGCAAGCCCAAGGGCATTCTGCACACCACCGGCGGCTACCTCCTCCACACCACGATGACCATGAAGTGGGTCTTCGACTTGAAGGAGAATGACGTCTATTGGTGTACCGCCGACATCGGCTGGGTCACCGGCCATAGTTACATCGTCTACGGCCCGCTCTCCGCCGGTGCCACCAGCGTCATGTACGAAGGTGCTCCCGACTATCCCGCTTACGACCGTTGGTGGAGCCTGATTGCCAAGTACAAAGTAAATACTTTCTACACCTCGCCCACCGCCATTCGCTCCTTGATCAAACAGGGCGACGACTGGCCCAAAGCGCACGACTTATCCAGCCTCCGCTTGCTCGGCTCGGTTGGCGAACCCATCAACCCCGCCGCCTGGAACTGGTACCACCACGTCATCGGTGCCGACCGCTGCCCCATTGTCGATACCTGGTGGCAGACCGAAACCGGCGGCATTCTCATCGCACCGATGCCGGGCGCCGTCCCCCTCAAGCCCGGCTCCGGCACGCTACCCATGCCCGGCATTCTGGCTGAGGTGGTAGACACTCATGGCCAGCCCGTGGAAGCCAATCGGGAAGGCTTCTTGGTCATCAAACGCCCCTGGCCCGGCATGCTCCGTACGCTGTGGGGCGATCCGGAACGTTACCAGGAGGCCTATTGGTCGCGCATGCCCGGGATCTACTTCACGGGCGACGCCGCCCGCTGCGATGGCGATGGCTACTTCTGGGTGCTGGGCCGGGTGGACGATGTCATGAACGTCAGCGGTCATCGCCTGAGCACCATGGAGGTGGAAAGCGCCCTGGTACACCATCCGGCCGTCGCCGAAGCCGCCGTCGTCGGCAAGCCCCACGAGATCACCGGCCAAGCCGTGGTTTGCTTCGTTTCGCTCAAGGCCGGCCATTGGAACCACGAAGAGCTGGGTAAGGAATTGCGCAACTGGGTCGCCAAGGAGATCGGGTCCTTCGCCCGGCCTGAGGAAATCCGCTTCACCGAAAGCTTGCCCAAAACGCGCTCCGGAAAAATTATGCGCCGGCTGCTACGCGAACTGGTCACCTCGAACACGATATCCGGCGACGTCACCACGCTCGAAGACCTCGGCGTCATCACGCGCCTGGCCGCCCAAAACGACGACGAGGCTTAAGCGAAACATTATGTCTGTTCCTGTCACTACTCTGCTGAATCACTTCGACTACACCATTTGGGCCACCGAAAAGATCCTGGACTCGGTACACCAGCTCAACGAAGAAGAACTACGGCGCGACCTCAACGTCTCGCACCAAAGCGTCTTGCACACGCTTCAACACATCTACTACGCCGACCGCGTCTGGCTAGCTCGCCTCAGCGGCAAAACCATCACCAGCTTCGCCGACGATGGCGACGGCCCGGACCTTACCGCGATCAGCGCCGCTTGGCCCGCCTTGCTCAAAGACTTTCGCGATTTCGTCGAAGGTCTCACCGAGGCCGCCGCCCGTGAGGACTTCACCTACAAAAATCTGCAAGGGCTCGAGATGACCCTGCGCCGCTGGCAGGCCATCCTCCATGTGGTCAACCATGCCTCCATCCACCGTGGCCAGATTGTGGCCATGCTCCGTCAGCTCGACAAGCATCCGCCCTCCACTGACCTGCTGTATTTCTACTTGCGGTAAGGTCTATTCCCCCTCACCGGGCATGAGGCTTTTCCCCCTTTTGGGGAGACTAAAGTTGGCCGCTCCGAAGTCCGATCTTTAGGGCTATGGATGGCTTCCTTTGGGTATTCTTTCCTCTCTTCATCGCGGTTGGCTCCGCGATTCTAGCGATCTACATCATGCAGTCGCGCATGGAGGTTGCCGTTTCGAAAGAACGCGAAACGCTGGCCGAAGCGCGCGCGATCATCACGTCGCAGCACCGCAACATGGAAGAGCGCGTCCGCGCCACGGAGGAGGAGACGAAACGCAAGTCTTTTGATGAGTTCCTTTCGGATTTCCGCGTCGAAGAACGGCACTACATGCGGGAATCGAAGTCGCTGTTCTTAAACCGCAAGTCGATGATTCTGCAAGAGCGGCTCTTCTTCCGCAACATCCCGCTCTCCAATTGGGTCGAGCATGAGATGGTCGTCGAAGACGGTGGCGACATCCAGAAACTCGCCAAAGCCTGTTCCGTTTTCAGTACCCGTTCGCTCGAAACCGCCGCCACCGCAGGCGCCCCCCCACTCGGCACTCCGAAAATTGCCACCAAGAAAATGATCGGCCGCGCGTAAAGTCCGGAACCTTCTCGCCCAGGGCGGTGTCTACTCAAACAGGTGTAGACTGAGGTAAATTCGATGACGAATGTGCCCTTCAATTCGATTCTTGGCTTTTCCGGCTCCGGACAGCCGGACGCCGCCACCCAGGATGCCCACGCTCACGACGCCCTCTTGATTGAGCGCCTGCGGGCCAACGAAGAACTAGCCTACGAAGAGCTCATCAAGCGCTTTGAGCATCCCGTTTACAACCTGGTTTATCGTTTATTGAACGACCCCACCGAATCCGCCGACGTCGTCCAGGAAGTATTCCTGAAGGTCTTTCGCAAAGTAGACGGCTTTCGCGCCGATTGTTCTCTCAAAACCTGGATTTACCGCATCGCGGTCCATGAAAGCTATAACCAAAGACGCTGGTTCCGTCGTCATCGCCAACAGGAGACAGCCCTCGAAACTGCCGACGAACAATTCTTCAGCTATATGGACATCCTGCCGGATCCAGGCCCGTCGCCTTTCCAGATGACCCTCGATCACGAGACGCGCGAGCGCATTGAAGGGGCCTTGCAGAAAGTGAAGCCGGTCTTCCGCGCCGCCGTTATCCTGCGCGATATCGAAGATTTGAGCTACGAGGAGATTGCCTCCATTTTAGATATCAATCTGGGGACCGTGAAGTCCCGAATCTTGCGTGGCCGCGAAGCGGTGCGGAAGCAACTGGTGGCCGAAGAAGAGGCACCAGCTATGGTTTGGGCACCAGCAGGAGGGAATTCGTAATGGAACAGCCGATCCAATCCGCCTTGCATGCGCTGCCCAAGCGCCTGCCCCCCGATGCTCTCGCCACGCGGCTGCGGGTGATGGCTTCCCGCGAACGAATCCGGCGTAGCATCTTCGCCTCGCTGCAGTCGGCGCTGGCGCACTATCGCAGCCGCGCTTGGCTCTTGTTCGAGAACCTGGCCCGTCCGCTCGCCATTCCCACCATCGGTGGCTTGGCCGCCGCCGTGGTGCTCTTCACCATTACCGCCATGAATTACCCCACCGCCGCCCAAGCCAACACCGTCGACGTGCCCACCGTGCTCTATACCGAAGCCTCTTTCAAGAA
>JAYVUQ010000656.1:0-4188 GCA_043787785.1 Bryobacteraceae bacterium | reverse complement strand
ACAGCTCTGCACGATGCGGCTTGGGCGGGCGATCTGGAGATGGTGAATCTTCTGTTGGACGCCAAGGCCGACCCTAACGCCGCGCATAGCGAAGGCGGTTCTTCGCCCTTGCACTACGCCATTCTCACCAATCATCTGGAGGTGGCGCGCCGGTTGCTGGAGCGCGGTGCGAACCCGAAGCAACGCTACCGGTCGGGTTCCACGGCTCTGCACTTGGCGGCCAGCCGCGGCCATCTGGAGTTGACGATGCTGTTGCTGGATGGCGGCGTGCCGGTGAACGTGGCCGACAATACGGGTTCGACGCCACTGGATGAGGCGGCTTGGCGCGGCCATGCGGAGGTGGCGCGTTTGCTGTTGAAGCGGGGGGCCAATCCTCGGGTCAAAAATTCCGAGTCTGGTGCGACACCTCTCCACGAGGCAAGCGGGAAGGGATACGCCGAGGTGGTAGCGCTGTTGCTCGACGCTGGCGCTGAGTGGCAGACGAAAGATCTGTCGGGGTCCACTGCGCTCGACGAGGCCATTCGTCATCAACATACACGGGTGGTTGACCTGTTGATAAAGCGCGGCGCCAAGATCGCCGGCAGTACGGGTAGGGAAGGCTTGAAGCAGTTAGAGCAGGCCGTACTGCGTGGGCAAGGCGAAATTGTCACCCTGCTGCTGGATCGCGGGGCCAGTGCCGATTCGCGCACTTCGTCCGGGTCTACGTTGCTGCATGATGCGGCGCTGAAAGGTCACCGCGCTATCGCGATCTTGCTGCTGGACCATGGGGCCCGGCTGAATGGCCGCAATTCCGCCGGCGCAACCGCCTTACACGATGCCGCGCTCGCCGGGCAAGTGACTACGGCGACCTTATTCCTCGACCGCGGCGCGCCCGTAGACGGCCCCGATCTTGAAAGCGGCGCCACACCGCTGCACCTGGCCGCCAGTTGGGGCCGCGTGGCGGTGGTGGAACTGTTGCTCGAGCGTGGTGCCGACCGGCGGCGCAAAAACCGGGCGGGTCAAACGCCCCTTGACTTGGCGGTGGCGGCCAGCCAAACCGAGGTCATCACGAGGCTGAAGCAGCAGTAATCCCCTACAACTCACCAGGCGAACCCACCTTACGCCCCATTGGGGTAGCCGGGTGTAGCTAACCTTAGCCTCAATCCCCCAGTCAGCGTGTCCCCAGCCTAAAGACTTGACCTTAGCAAACCGATATGTCTTTCAGTGCGAAGTTCCACCTTGGTTGCGATGCGGTCCACATCCCCGGTTTTGGCGGATGCGGCGCACGTTCTGACAGACCAGTTATTGGCCCAGTTGCAAAAGCTGGCGCGAGCGCTGGATGGGCAATTAGCGCAAATCGAACTACAGTATCTAGCGCGGTTAGAGCAGGCCAATCACGACGCGAAACAACGGCGCGCCTTGGCGTTTATTACCTTAGGTGCGGCGTTACAATTCGTGCAAGCCGCGGGAGAGCGGCCGCTGTTTGCGTTTCTGGAACAAGTGGAATATAACGGGCGGCGCTTGGCGAAGCTGAATTTGCACCCTAGTCTCGTTATGAAGGCCTTGGCCGAATACGATCACTTACTCGAAATGGCGCTGGGGGCTTCGGCAAGCCGCTATCGTTGGGCGCGCGAGCAGATTCATTTTTGCGTCGTACTCACGCTGAATAACTCCTATTTCCATGTGCGGGAGGCGGAAACTACGGCCCATTCCGAACTCTTTCATATCGAGATAGAGTCGCATAGCCTGAAGGATTTGTTGGGCGGATCGATGCGGGTGCTGGCAAACTATTGCCGCTCGGATATCGCCGAAGTGTACCTATTTGACGAAGCGAATGACCGCTGGATGCCGCAAATGGATTTGTCGTTGCCTCCGGTGGCGGCCGCCAAGAATCGCAAGTCCCTGGCGCAGCCATTCTGCGTGATGGCGAAAGCGCCGAAGTCCAGCCGCTCGAATCAGAATACGGCGGTGCTGGACGCTTCGTGGCAGGAGCGGTATGAAACCTGTTGGTCGATGCCGCTAATTAACGGGCGCCGTCTGGCGGGCGTGATGCAGTTTGGTTTTGAAAAGCCCTACGAATGGCTGCCGCGCGAACAGGACTTACTGGCCTTAGTGGCAGAGCGTTGCCTATTGGGGGCCGAAAAAGTAAAGCTCATGCAGGACCTCGCCGAGAGCGAGGAGCAAGTGCGCCAGTTGGCGTCGCGGATGTTGCAGGTAGAGGAAGTGGAACGTCGCCGCATTAGCCGCGAACTGCATGACGAAACGGGCCAATCGATGCTGTGTATCCGCTTGCAATTGGAGATGGCCGAGAAGGTGCTCGAAGCCGCTCGCACACCGGCCGAAGTGGCCGTGGGCACGCGCAAAATCAAGGAAGTGCGCGAGATGACCGAGAGCACCATTCTCGAGATCCGCCGCCTGATTGCCGCCCTGAGTCCGGCGGTACTGGAACAGTTGGGGCTCGCCCCCGGCTTGCGTCAACTGGCCAGCCGCTTCCAACGCGCGCACGGCGCGCAGATCTATTTGCGCACTGGCCGGCTGGGTCCGGTGCCCAAGCAGACCGAGAGTATTGTCTATCGGCTGGTGCAAGAATGCATTAATAATATCGGCAAACATTCTAATGCCGAAAACGTAAACATTTCCGTGCAGTCCGCCGATCAACTCTTACAACTAAGTGTTGAAGATGACGGCGTCGGTTTTTGCGTCGAAGATGCGTTCAATAAACGTGATTCTTATGGATTGGCAGGTCTCCGCGAACGCGTGGCTCTGCTTGGTGGGGTGTGTATCGTGGAGAGCCGCCCGCGCCTGCCGGCGAAGGCAAGTTCGGGTTCCAAGGTTCAAAAGCGGCGGTCGTTGGATCCACATGATCTGTGGAGTTCGAGCGCCAGTGGTACCCGGATCCGGATCGAGATTCCTATTCCGATGGACTCGCCAGCAGCGGGGCCATCGCCCGGATCTTATCCCCGGGCCGCGGCTGAGATTTCTTGGCAGGCCAGTTAACCCGAATTGAGAAAGAGAGATTTAGAAGAAAATGGCCAAAATTCGAATTCTACTGGCGGACGACCATACTCTGTTTCGCCAAGGTATCAAGACCCTTATCAATGCCGAAGCGGACATGGAGATTGTGGGCGAGGCCGCCAATGGGGGTGACTCCGTCGACAAGTCCGCCGAAGCTCGCCCTGATCTCGTCCTGATGGACATTGGCATGCCCGGCCTTTCGAGCTTTGAAGCGACGCGGCAGATCAAGAAGAACCGTCCGGAAACCAAGGTCCTGCTGCTGACCATGTACGACGATGAAGATTATCTCGTCGAAGGCATGGAGGTTGGTGCCAGTGGCTACGTCTTAAAGGACAGCCCTTCGCAGCAACTGATCGCCGCGATTCGGGACATTTGCCGCGGCGGCAGTTACCTCAGCCCGCGCATGCTCTCGCAACTCGTCGATGACTTCCGCACCCGCATCAAGAGTGCCAATCGCTTACCTCGCTTTGCCACGCTCACCACGCGTGAACGCGAAGTGCTGAAGCTTCTGGCCGAAGGAAACTCCGTCAAAGAGATTGCCTGCGACTTGAACTTAAGCGTCAAGACGGTCGAAGCTCACAAGTTCAACCTGATGCGCAAGTTGGATATTCACAACAAAGCTCAACTCGTCCAGTACGCCATCCAGAAGAAGATCATCAAGATCCCCAACCTCATTTAAGTCAGTGTCCAAGCTTCAACAAAAGAGGGGTCCTCGGAGGCCCTTTTTTTGCGATGCAAGCTTTTGGCGCTACAATCAAGGCGAAATGACTCGTCGCCATCTGCTCGCCTCCGCCTTGGCCGCCCCCTGGGCCACTCCTGGCCTGTTCGCGTCTCCCCGTTTGCCCATCCGGAAAGCTGTTTTGCTCTCCATGCTGCCCGCCGAACTGAGCTTTAACGACCGTTTTCAGCTAGCCGCCGATTGTGGCTTTGAACAGGTGGAAGCCTACACGGTTTCTGACGGGAAAATCGCCGAAGAGATCAAGAAAGCCTCTGATCTCGCCAAGGTGCCGATCCACTCGGTGATGAACTCCGACCATTGGAAGTTTCCTCTCTCCTCGCCCGACCCCGAGGTGGTGGCCAAATGCCGCGCGGGCATGGAGACCAGCATCCGCAACGCGAAGCTGTGGGGCGCCGAAACGGTGCTGCTGGTGCCTGCCGTGGTGGATGCTAAAACCAGCTATGCCGACGCCTGGA
>JAYVUQ010000655.1:0-11033 GCA_043787785.1 Bryobacteraceae bacterium | reverse complement strand
CCTGGTGAAAGGGATCGGGAGGGCCCTCACCTTGGCGCACCAGGCCGGCATCTGGCACCTCGACCTTAAACCGGAAAACATCATCGTCTCGGTTCCCGATTCCGCCGAAGAGCGCATTACGCTCATCGATTTCGGCATCGCTCGCTTGAAGAGCCTTGGCCCCGATGCAGGCCCCGATACAACAATGGTGGCCAGTTCGCTGGTAGCCGGCTCTCTTCGCTACATGGCGCCGGAGCAGGAATCTGCCCCGTCTGCCCAATGTGACATCTACTCCCTCTCGCTCGTCGCATTTGAAGTCTTAGCCGGACATCTGCCTTACCCGCACACCAAGCCGCACACTCGCGTCGAAGATCAACTTCCGCCGCGTCTGGGGAACGCCGCCAGGCGGGCCATTGCCCAGGGCTTACAGCCGGATCCTTCCCGGCGATTTGCCCAGGTACCGGAATTCCTGGCCGCGTTGCAGAAAGCACCCGCTCCGCCCCAGCGGCGCTTCGTCAACCTCTCTCAAGCCGCCCTGCTCTCTCTCATGGTGGCCGCCTACGCTTGGCGATTCCCCACCCAACCCTCTGGCTTCTACGCGCCACCGGCTTCACTGGTCTCCACGCAAAGCCAAGCCCATCAGCCCTCGTTTTCTGCCGACGGAACCGAGATCTACTACTCCGTCGGCTATGAGGGGGCGGAAGACATCTACCGGAAATCGATCTCCGGTGGCGATCCTATCCTTGTTGTCGGGCACCCCGCCGACGATCGGCGGCCCCAGGTCTCCCCCGATGGGAGACAGTTGATCTTCACCCGGATTGGCGAACGGATCGAGCTCCGCCTCATGCCGCTGCCCTCCGGACCCGAACAACTACTCCTCGCTGGCGTCGACGTGGACACTTACTCCTGGAGCGCCGATAGCCAACGGATCATCTTTTCCAGCATCGTCGACGGTCGCCTCTCGAAACTGCGGGTGCTCGAAATCAGCTCAGGGAAGTTGACCGATCTCGTACTCTCCGCTCCCGACTGTGCCCACTGGTACCCCAGAGTCTCCCCCAACGGCCAGACCCTCGCTTTCTCCTGTCGCTGGTCACCGGGTTCCGACGACCTCTTCATTGCCGACATCCACCCCGATCTCACCCCCCGCGGCCCCGCTCGCCGGATCACCCATGAACGCGCGCGCATCCACGATATCGCGTGGGCTCCGGATAGCCAAAGCCTGCTCTACGTCGGTGGCCCTTTGGATACTGGCGTCATTTGGCGCGCCTTCCCCTTCGGCGGCCCGGCCCCGGCGCCCGTCACCTCTCTTCCGGACGTCGTCGCCCACCTGGACGTACCCCGCCACAGTTGGAAGCTCGCCTACAGCCATTTCCCTCTCGAAGACACCAATCTATGGACGGTTACGCCCTCTCATTCAAGGCCCCCCCAGCGAGTTCCCGCCGGTGGTAGTTATACCGAGGGAGAGGGCCGCTTCTCGCCCGATGGTCAGTCCATGCTCTTCATCTCGGTCCGGTCCGGCCGTGCCCAGGTCTGGATCGCCCGGGCCGACGGCTCCGGCGCCCGGCCCATCACCAATCTCGAACCCGTCGATGTTGCCGGTGCCATCTGGGCCGCCAATTCTCGTGAAGTGATTGTCTCCACGCGTTCGAAGGACGACGGTGAGCGTATCTACCGCGCCACCACCGAGGGCCCACCTGCCCTCACGCCGCTGCTGCGGGGTGCCATGGCCTCCAACCTATCCGCTGATGGCCACTGGCTCTACCTCGTCAAGAGCAAGTCCGCTCAGCGCAGCCTTTGGCGCACGCCGTACCCCGCCGCAAACCGGCAAGAGCTCATTGCCGATGGTGGCGCCTTCGGCGTCGAATCACCCGACGGCCGCACTTTCTACTTCGCCCAGCGCGACGAAGCCCAAGGCATTTGGCGCAAATCGCTCCCCGACGGCCAAGCTATTCAGGTGGTCCCCAAGCTATTGCGCCGCAATCTCTTTGCTTTGTCACCCACCGGGATCTTCTATATCAGCCCCCTCCCTGGCCAGCCCCTGCCCGCTCTTTTCTTTCAAAGCTTCGCCGGCGGCCCGCCTCAGCGTTTGCTCGCCTTCGACCGCGAAATCGGTTGGGGCTTAGATCTCTCGCCCGACGGGAAAACCCTGCTCTACACGCAGGTGGACAGCGGCAGCTCTGACCTCAAGCTAGTGTCCGAGTTTCGTTGAACCGGCCGGTTCGGTGCCCCGTTTGGTGCCCCCTTCAGTGCCCGGAATAGCCACAACCGCGCGTGCAGCCAAACGCCCTCCACCGTCCCCTCGGACACGGTGAGGATCTCCGCTGCCTCCGCGTTCGTGCAACCCCCAAAGAACTTCAGCTCCACCACCGCCAGCGCCCGCGGCTCCAGTTGCCCCAGCCGCTCCAGCGCCTCATTCAATGCCAGCACCGAATCTTCGTCGCGCGCGAAGCCAAACTCCGCCTCCAGCAGCGGCACCCGCGTCAACTCTCCGCCGCGCTTCTGCGCCCCGCGCTTCCGCCCGTAGTCGATCAGCACCTGCCGCATCTGGTGCGCCGCCAGAGCCAGAAAGCTCTCCGGCGTGTAATCTCGGAGCGAAATGTTCCCCAGTAGCCGCAAATAAGTCTCATGCACCAAAGCGGTTCGCTGCAAAGTATGCCCGGTCCGTTCCCGGCGCAACAGCCTCCCCGCGATCTTGCGTAGGTCAGGGTAGACCGCTTGCAGTAATGCCGCGACATCGTCAACCACGAGTTGTTTGTTTGGTTCCTGGGGCGTGACCACACCCGATCAAAACTTGTTTCAGTCGCACGGCCTGTTCGCCCATCGGTACTGTACTGCTCAGGACTTGTCCCGCGAGATATTCCTAGGGAAACTGCCGGTAAGTTGCGCTATTCACTACAGGGACAGCAGGGATTTAGCTTGTCCTCAACTGTGATTAGAGGATACCTATTTTTATGAAGTCGACTATCATTTCTCGTTTGCTTAAACGCAGTAAGTTGGCCTTGGCCATACTAACTGTCTTAACCGCGTCGCTGTCCGCCGGCCCGATCATTATCGATGGCACCGATGCCAACGACCACGGGAGCGCCAGTGGCGGTGTCAACCTGTCCGGGTGGCTGTACATGCAGCGCGCCCTCGAGAGTCTCGCCAGCCAGTGCACCGGGTGCGCGAAGGTGGTGCGGGTTCTGGGTGTGACGGCAACGGGCACCCAGGCCCGCAATGCGCTCGACAGCGCTTTTACTAAGTCCTCCTTGCCCGCCGCGGGCTGGACCATTGTCTACACGGCGGAGGCCGACATTGCCGCTACTTTGGCGTCCTTGAGCCCGGGCACCACGGGGATTCTCCATATCCCTACCGTAGAGAACGCAGGGGGAGACTTGAGTACGAATGCGCTGATCACGATTAACGGTCAAGGCGCCGCGATCGCCTCCTTCGTGAATGCGGGTGGCGGACTCTGGGCCATGGCGGAATCACCCGCTGGGAACGTTCCGGCCTTTGGGTGGCTGACGTCCGTGATCCCCGGCATTGTGATCGCGGATTTAGGCGGCGGTGGGACATCCAGCAACATTACGCTCACCCCCGACGGAATGGGCGCCTTTCCGGGCCTAACCAACGGCGATCTAGCCGGCGCTCAGCCGTGGCATAACTATTTCACTGGCAACTTGGGGTCGCTGAAAATTCTAGCCACCGCCCCAGACGGCGGGACGACGCGCAACATCATCCTGGGTGGGGGCGCGGGCACGACGCTCGATTCCGGCCAGACGCCCTATCAAATTCGTTACAGCTCGAATCTCAATCTCGGCGATTCCGTGATCAATATCACTAACTCTGGCGCCCGCGGAGCCGGCTTGGCTGCGGGCACCAGTGCCAGCACCACGGGCGCGATCTGCGTGAACGTTTACGCCTTCTCGCCTGACGAACAGATGATCTCCTGTTGTTCGTGTCCCGTAACGCCGAACGGCCTGGTTTCGCTCTCCGCGCGCCAGGACCTGATCAGCAATACGCTAACTCCGGCCCAGCCGACTTCGATCATCGTGAAACTGCTGGCCAGCGCGCCAGTGGGCGGTAGTTGCACCGGGTCGGCGGCGAGCCCTGGCGAACTCACCACCGGCCTGCACGCCTGGGGAACGACGGTCCATGCCGGAGCCACCGCGGCGACGGCGTTGGCGGTGACGGAGAGCCCGTTCCTGCCGGCGAAGCTGAGCGGAGTGGGCACGCCTGGCACGGGTGAACTCTACCGCCTGACGCAGCTCTGCACCTTCATCAACGCCAACGGCAGCGGTTTCGGCATCTGCCGCTCCTGCCGACTCGGTGGTTTGGGTTCGGGCCGCTTGTAGTCGACCGTTGGAGGGGTGCGAGTTCTGCCGCAACTGGCTGTGTAACTCGCACCCCCCTTTAGCCCCCGGCATTTAGGGGGCAATCAGTTGAATTTAGCTAAAATTGGAGTTTTCGCGATGGCATATCTGTCGATTGGGCGAACGGCTTTGTTGGTTGGTGTGATGGCGTCCACGCTGTTAGGGCAGCGGAGTCCTTTCTATAAGTTCACGACGATCGTGAAACAGGGCGATCTGGGGCTCACGTCAATCTCCGGCGCTTCTATCAATGACAAGGGAACCATCGCCTTCGTGGGGAAAAAGAATGGTACCGATGGGAAAGAGCGAGACAACTTATACACTTACAATCCCGCGACCGGAGTGATCACGCCACTATTGACTGAATCGTTCATTCCACCCAACTCCGGAAGCGCACCCACCCAAACCTTTTCGGAACGCCTCCAGATCCGGAATGACGATGTGGTCGTCGCCCAGCGCAGGCTCGATGCAGTAGTTCTGGCCCCCTGCATTGTGCTGGGCGGCGTCCAGTCGGTCGCCCCACTCACGTACTTGGAGAAGTGGACCGCAAATAGTACGGGTCTCCCCCAGCCCGTGGCGATGGGCGACGCTACGCTCCAGCAGGCCCTCGGGTGCGTGCTGAATCCGTTCGCCAGTCCGCTAGCTTACCTGGAAACCAATGCACCATTTCAAGCGATTTTCCCGGGCGGCGTTTCTGGTAGCAATAATAATCTCTTTGCCTTAGGTGCAATTGCACGGACGGGAATCAACACTCGCTCCACGGGCATCCACAACCCGATCCCATGGTTAGGTGGCGACACACCGGGGTTAGCGATTCAGCCCATGATTGCGGACTCAGGCCACTATGTCTTCAGCACCGGCACCACCGGTGGCAATATCGTGTTGGAGAAGTTCGACTTTTCCGAGGTACGCTTCATCGCCGGTCCCAGCAATGGCTTTACCACGGTAGGCCTGAAGCCAGCCATCAGCGATGACGGTAAGGTGGTCGCGTTCTACGGAGACCTAAGCGCCGCCGGCGCGGCGACGTTGGGATTGACGTCTGGACCAGGAGTGTTTGCGTATTATCTTGACGGCCCGGGTTTGGGTGACGGCAAGGTGGTTAGAGTTGATCGCCGAAAGGTTTGTGAATCCGACGACCACCAGTGCTATGCCGCGGTGGACTTCCGAACCTTTGACAACACTTGTGACACCCTCGCCAGGGGCTTTAACTATTGCCAAACCCTGGGTAGCGATGAAACAGGACGATCTATTGAATTCGACTTCTCCGGTCAGACGGACGAGCGGCTCAACGTGATTCATAGCTTGTCTGGCGGGCTGAGCACGTTTGTAGTAGCTTTCTCTGCTACCCCGACATTTGGTGGGCGACCGTTCAATCCATTCGATCGTGGACTGCGTGGAGTGTGGACAGTTCGTGTTGACAGTCAAGGAGGTGGTGCCAACAGAGCATTCAAAATGCATTCGCCCTTGCCAGTGGCTCAAGTGGATGGGGTGAGGATTTCGGATCTGAAGATCGCCGACTCACTAACGGCTGTTTCTGCGAATGATGATGGGTCTTCGCGGGCCCGAAGCTCAGGCGAACACAGACTTGTGCTGTGGGCGTCAACTCTATTAGGGCAACAAATCCTGCGCGCTACTCAACTAGATGCAGATCAAGATGGCCTATACGATCATTGGGAAACTTCTGGCGTCGATTTTGACGGCGATGAGATATCGGATCTTGACTTGCAGTCCGCCCGCTACGGCGCCCGTGTAAAGCACAAGGACCTATTTCTTGAAGTCGATTATCTTGATGGGCCGATGTGCTGCAAACCGATCCTTGAAGGCCTTACTGCGGTTACGAATGCATTTGCCGGCGCACCCATTGTCAATCCCGACGGCTCGACAGGAATCGATCTCCACATTACAGCGGGCACTGGCGCAGTTATCGACGACCCCGTTTCATATGTGCCAGTCGTTAGTTGGGATACTGTTCCTGTCCCCGTTGCACAAGGACCGAGCAAGCCCTTCCGCGATATCAAGAACGGACTGGTTGGCTCAGGTGGCTGCGGTAACGCTGGTAACCACGGACACTTCGGGAGTTTCGCCGATCGAGCAGATCCAAACTGCATGAATATTCTCGGCGCAAAGCGTTTGGTCTTCAGATATGCTCTTTTCTCGAAAAGGTTTTCGGTCGCGGGAGGTGAATTACCCTACTCCGGAGTAGCGGAGCTGCCCGGCAACGATTTCATGGTGGCAGTCGGTGGTCTGCCCGATGCCGCCTATCTGGCAACCAAGGCTAACTGCAGGTCCACTGAAACGGGTCCACAGTGTGGTCGAAGGGAAATGGAGTCAGGAACGTTGATGCATGAATTGGGTCACACGCTTGGGCTGAGGCATGGTGGTGGCGATGAGGATAACTGCAAACCGAATCATGTCAGCGTAATGAACTATGCGCTACAATTTCCCGACATGAACCCCGTCAGACGGTTAGACTATTCACGCACAAAACTCGCTCAATTGAACGAGAAGAGTCTTGATGAGCTTCTAGGTATAGGTCCCGCCAATCTCGGGTTTATTGTATTTTCGGCGCCTACAACTGCCGGCTACGCAGTTCGCCAATCCGGCAGTGGGATTGATTGGAACAATTCGGGCGGTCCACTTCAAACGGGTATAAGTGCTGAATTGAATTCGATTGCAAGCGCTTGTCCTGTGAGTTCGGGTCTCACCGTTCTGAATGGATATGACGATTGGCAAAATCTGTTACTTGACCTGAGAGACACCGGCGATAGCGGAGACGGCAGCAGCTTTCACGTCGGTAATCCCGCTAGCCAGCAGGAAAGGAAGTGGACGGAGATTCTGGACACCGCAAGTCGTGGCGACTTCGACGGGGATGGGTTCTCGAACGCCGTCGACAACTGTCCCGCGATCCCAAACCCAGACCAGTTGGATTCGCTGGGCAACGGCATCGGCAATGCCTGCCGACCAGCGGGAACCCAGGTGGCCGTACCTAGCGTGGTCGGCCAAACGCAAGCCGCCGCGACGACAGCCATCACCAATGCGGGCCTGACATTGGGCACCGTGACCCCTGCGGCTAGTACCACGATCGCGATGGGTAATGTCATCAGCCAAAGCCCAGCGGCGGGCCCGCTGGCTAATGTCGGTGCGGCGGTCAACTTGGTGATCTCTTCAGGCCCTACCCAAATAGCTGTGCCAAATGTCGTGGCGCAGACACAAGCTGCGGCCACAACGGCGATCACGAGTGCGGGGCTCACGGTGGGTACGGCTGCCACGTCCGCCAGCGCCATGGTGTCGGCGGGCAGTGTGATTAGCCAAAGTCCCGCCGCAGGTACCCAAGCGAATGCCGGGTCCGCAGTCAACGTAGTGATCTCGACGGGTCCGGCGCAGGTGGCCGTGCTAAACGTAGTCGGGCAGACGCAGGCGGCAGCGACGACGGCGATCACTGGTGCCGGATTGGTGGTGGGCACAGTTACCAACCAAGCCAGCAGCACGGTGCCTGCGGCCAACGTGATTAGTTCGAGCCCAGGGGCAGGAACGCAAGTGGCGACGGGATCGGCGGTGAACTTGGTGGTCTCGACGGGTCCGGCGCAAGTGGCCGTGCCGAACGTGGTCGGGTTGACGCAGGCAGCAGCGACGACGGCGATCACCGGTGCTGGATTGGCGGTCGGAACAGTCACCGACCAGCCCAGCAGCACGGTGCCCCCGGGCACCGTGATTAGTTCAAGCCCGGTGGCTGCAACGCAAGTGGCCACGGGATCCGCGGTCAACTTGGTGATCTCCACGGGTCCGGCGCAACTGGCCGTACCGAACGTGGTCGGGTCGACGCAGGCAGCGGCGACGACGGCGATCACTGGAGCCGGATTGGTGATGGGCACAGTCACCAACCAAGCCAGCACCACGGTGGCCGCGGGTAGTGTGATGAGCCAAAGTCCGGCGGCGGGTACCCAGGCCAATGCCGGGTCCGCTGTCAACTTGGTGGTCTCCTCAGGCCCCGCGCAGGTGGCAGTACCGGTCCTGAGTGGGCTGACGCAAGCCAGCGCGACGGCCGCGATTCAGAGCGCGCGGCTGGTGGTGGGGACCATTACCACCGCTGCCAGCAATACAGTTCCGGCGGGGAGTGTGATCAGCTCGACCCCGCCGGTAGGCTCGTCGATCGTGGAGGGGACGACGGTGAATCTGGTGGTTAGTAGCGGGTCCTTTGCGGTGACGCCGCGCGACTCTACCGTCGACACGGCGTTCCAGGTGCGGTATGCGGCGAACCTCAATCTTGGCGATTCCGTCATCAACATCACCAATTCAGGCGCACGCGGGGCGGGCTTGGCCGCTGGTGTGTCCGCCAACACGACGGGGGCCTTGTGCGTCAACGTTTACGCCTTCTCTCCGGACGAGCAGATGATCTCCTGCTGCTCCTGCCCGGTGACGCCCAACGGGATGGTTTCGCTCTCGGCGCGGCAGGACCTGATCAGTAACACCCTGACGCCCGCACAGCCGACCTCGATCATCGTGAAGTTGCTCGCCAGTGCCCCGGTTGGTGGGAGTTGCACCGGTTCAGCGGCGAGCCCTGGACCTCTGACGTCCGGGATGCTGGCCTATGGCACCACGATCCACACCTCGCCCGGGACGGCTCCGCTGGCAGTGACGGAAACCCCGTTCCTGCCGGCCACGCTAAGCGGAGTAGATACACCGGGGGTGGGCGAACTGAATCGTTTGTCTCAGCTCTGCACCTTTATCAACGCGAATGGCAGCGGGTTCGGCATCTGCCGGTCCTGCCGACTCGGCGCTTTGGGATCGGGCCGCTTGTAGTCGACTGTTGGAGGGGTGCGAGTTCTGCCGCAAATTGCGGTTAACCTGTACCCACTTAGCCCCCCGGCATTCGGGGGCAATAAGTTGAATTTATCTAAATTTGGAGTTTTCGTGATGGCATATCTTTCGATTGGGCGAACGGCTTTGTTGGTCAGTGTGGAAGCGATTCGGCGGTTGACAACATGAGGCGAAAAAGTGTCTGGCGAAAAAGTGTCTGGCACTATGTTTTGCACTATGTTTTTAATGTTTTCTCTCCCTATGTTTTCTCCGACCGGGACCCTACTTGCCATCCACCGAAAACGACAGAATCACGTTGCCTGGCAGGCCGCCCCACTGGCCGTAGCCTGACATCACATAGAGCATCCCACCGGAGATGATCGGTCCGGAGGCATCCATCGAGCCTCCACGCGCGGCGAGGGAGTTCACTGTCGGAAATGGGCGTGCCGTATCGAAGTCCCAGACAATTTTTCCGGTCGTGGTGGAGTATGCCCGCAGGTGGCCGTCGACCGAACCGGAGAACACCGCTCCGGCAATGGCACTCACCGGGGCTGCTTGGGCCGGGCTGCAAGGACGGCGATCACCACACCCGGGCGCCGGCGTGTGCCACAGCCGCTCGCCGTTGTCCGTGCGGAAGGCGAACATGCCGCCGCCTTTGGTGGGATCGAAGGTTTGAACGATGTTGTTGGTACCCGGCCGTCGCTCACGAGTGAAGCGAGAGTCGGACAACGCCACGTAGACGCGCTCCTCGCCGGAAGCTGCTCCCCATTGAATCCCGCCGTGCACCCCGCCGTCGCCCAACCGGGCTTGCCAAAGCAGATGGCCCTGCCGGTCTGGATCCACCGCATGGAGCATGCCGGACTTCTGAGGTAACAGCAGGGCTCGCTTGCCGGACTTCAAAGTCGCCAGAATCGCGGGGGCGGCGAAGTCGTAGTCGGGGCCGTCGGAATCGGGACAATTCACCTTGTCGGGCAGGGGGCAGGAACTGTTGTAGGCGTCGCCGGCGGTGAATTGCTTTGACCACTGGACCTTGCCGGAATCCATGGCAATCGCCATCACCGCGTCGCTGGTCGCCGTGGGTGGATCGGAATAATTGTCGCCCGTGGTGATATAAACGGTGCGCCGCGCGGCGTCGATCGTAGGCGCCGTCCAGACCGCGGCCCCGGATGGACCGATCACCGCAGCCCCGCGCTTCGTGGGCGGTCGAGGCTGCGAAGTTTCAGCGATGGTGTGAGTCTTCCAGTGGACCTTGCCCGTAGCCGCGTCCAGCGCCATCAAGCTGCCACGGAACGTGCAGCACGCGTAACCCGGGATGATCGCCCGACCCTCTTCGCTCGAAGAAACCGGAACATAGAGGCGGCCTTCGTAATGGACCGGGGTGCCCGTGATGCCGGCGGCGGGATGATCGTCGGCCCGCGTCTGCCAAACCACCAGGCCGTTGGTGGCGTCGATGGCATAGACGATCGCCGTGGAGTCACCGACGAAGAGAAGTACGCGGCCGCTAACGACAGCGACGCTGATTCCCGACCGCACGCTGCCGCCCAGTTGGGTTGCCCAATGAGTACAACCGGAGGCCGCATCCAGCGCGAAGACCGTACCGTCCTGCGCTGCGGCGAAGAGTCGCCCTTGGTAGACCGAGGGTTGCGAGCGAAGGCTGGTGGAGTCGGGAAGGCCGAAGGCCCACTTGAGTCTCAACTTGGGAACGTCCTCAGCCGTCAGACCTCCGGCGGCGGCAGTTTGAAATCGACTGTTCCGAATATCAGCGCCCCAGAAGCCCCAAGAAGAGGCGTTCGCTCGCGGCCCCGGCCCTGGATCCGGCCCGGCATCCGGCCCTTGCGCTTGGCAGCGATTGGCCAGCGCGTCCGCCGAAGTGACGACGGCTATCTTCGTGCCCAGCCAGTTGGCCAC